>JAWOEM010000054.1:0-4018 GCA_046482785.1 Salinivirgaceae bacterium | reverse complement strand
TGCCAGTTCTCGAATTGTTTGGAGTACCTTATAGTTGTTACATGTCTGAGGGTATCAATCGACTGTTTACGTTCCCATGTTGTGTCCAGAGGTAATAGACTATTGGCTATTTCGCGGCGAATTGTTTTCCTGTTGGCTGTTGGCATCGACGTGGTTATTGGTCTGTTGCTTTGCCATTCTTTTTCAATGCTGTATGTACGGTGTATGCTGCCGTCGTCTTTTATGATGGAACCCACATGCAGATCTTTGCAGTTGGTTGTCATCAACAAAAGTAAAAGTACCGGAAATATTAATCGTTTTGCCATAACTAGTCTATTGTCACTTTCGTGGATGCAAATTACACCTTATTTGTGCATAACCATACGTATTCCCCGGCGTTCATTATTCAAGCGAATAATGTAAATTCCGGGTTTCAGGTCGTCGGTTCGAACCGTATTGCTATTCATTACCTGTGTAATTTTTTGTCCATTTATTGTGTAAATACTTATTTGTTCATAAATTTTGTCCAGTTTAATAGATTGTCCCGCTTTGGCCGGATTGGGATATATTATTGGTTCTCCAATATTTGCTATTTCTTCAATGCTCGTTCCGCTTTCATCAATTATTTTATAACTAATGAGTTTCTCTTGCCAGCTAAGTGTAGCGCGGCACACCGGAATACCATAGTCCGGCGTGAAAAACTGGAGCGACTTTGTGGAATCTGCCATGGCATTCTCCTCCAATAAATACCAACCCACATATGCCGCTTTGGCGTACACATCGACCGACATAATATTGGTATTCGAAATTTTGAAACTGGGGTAGCTGTAGTTGTACGTTTGCAATGTACCCGTACTTTCCACTGTTGTGGATGCATTCACTTCAATTATAAATTTCACCGAATCGTGCATGGGAATATTCATATTGAATTCTTCGGGTGTTCCTGTTATGGGAAACTCCATGCTTGTTTCTCCTCCTGCACCTACAGTTAGCGGAAAATTGAGCATCGGTATCGGTTCTGGAAACATTAGCGGTAATTGTTGACCCTCTACCTCTGCCAAAATTCCTAACATTTGCAGCAAGTTGCCCTCAAGCAGCATGCAGCTATAGTAATCACCCTCTTTCATTACCAATGTTTCTTCCGGCAATTCCGAAAGGGCATCAAAGTCATTTTTACTTTTTACACGGGTTGTGTCTTTTTGTGTGGGGCTAATGGCTGAAAAATCCCATAAATCGGGCGAAAGTTCTGTTACAGCTACTTGTTCGGCACTGTCGTAGTTTATGTACTCAACGGGAAACTCATCACCGATATTTGCAAAGTTCGCGGCCGGGTATGATATTTCTTGTGCGTAAAGAGCTCCTGTCATTAAAAATGCAATAGCTACAAATAAATTCTTCATAATTTTTGTTTTTTAGGGATTGCAGAAATATATCGACCGTTTAACGAAGCTATTTCGGTGCAATCTCTCATTGAAAGAGTAAATGTACAATTTTGGTTGCTTTTTTCCTTCGAATAAGTTAGGAAAGAAGCGATTGAACTGCCACAGCTCTTTGCAATATAACGTTGGTTGCTAGAATGGCTTTTTTTGAAATTTTTTTAGGTCTTATTTGAAATTTTTGGAGTTTGCAAATCGGTTGCAGTCAGAAATTGGTGTGGAATTTAAATTCGATCGATAAACATAATGGCCGAGGTGCCTAAGCCAATCCCCGAAAGGAGAATGACCAAGTCGTGCCGTTTAAATCGTGTGAAATTTAGAATTAACATACTTATCGCCATAATAATTACTACTATGAGAAGCTGGCCAACCTCTACTCCAATATTAAATCCTAGTAGTGGCATGGTAATATTGGCTTCTTCGCTCAAGAGCATGCGCAGGTAGTTCGAGAATCCTAAGCCGTGTATGAGCCCGAAACCTAGTGCCGTAGCATATTTGGCCTTCATAAAGGAGTGTGTGTCCGGTTTTATGAGGTTGATAATTCCCATTGTAAAAATGGTAACCGGTATGAGTAATTCTATCCAATAGGCGTTTACATGCACAATTCTTAGTGTAGCTAAGGCTAATGTGGCTGTGTGCCCTATGGTAAAGGCAGTAACAAGGATGAGTAGTTTTTTCCAATCGGTAAGCCGATAGGCAGCGCAAAGTGTTATAAGGAATATAATGTGGTCGTAACCTTTCAGGTCGGCAATGTGTTGTAAACCCAGCGTGAAGTAAAGATCAAACATTTTTAGTCAAGTTCAATTGGTTTTCGCATCGAAGATAGTAAATTTACATAGTTAATTGAGCCAATATTTGCAATTTTGCACGGTTCTGAAAAGTCTGCTGTTGATTTTGGTGTTTGCGGAATTTTGGGGCTAAAATGGATATTGGTTATTTGCGATTTTACCTATGGTTAATTTAGTTTTCGTTCTTTTATCTTTAACAGCAATGCACCCGCTACACTTGGGTGTTATTCACATCGATGTGGCCGAGCAAGGGCAGAGTAGCCTTGTAGTACGGGTTTTTACCGACGATCTGGAGCATGCAATAGCTGTGGCCGATAACAGCTCATTTGCATTCCATTACAACAATCAAAGCAGTGTGGAACGTGGAACCGATTATGTGGTTGAAAAACTGAACATAACCCAAAATGGTCAGCAAATTAAACCTGAGTATATTAAAGTAGCCCAACGCGACGATGCTACCGAATTTACATTTAAACTCATGATCGAGGCTCGTACAGGGTTTTCAGTTTGTTGCACCATTTTTCATGAGCTATTTACCGATCAAACCAATTTAGTTATTATAAAAACCGCAACTTCGGAAAACGGCAGTCGCTTAACTACCAATAAACCTTGTGTCGATGTATAATCATACGCAACCATATTTTCAAATATCAATAAAAAGAGCATTCAAAAAAGTGTGCCATTTTGTGCCGTTCCTAATGGTTATGCTGGTTTTGCTAACTAATGCTGTTTATGCAACGCACAACAGAGCCGGAGAAATTACTTATTAATGGATTGAATGATGGTTCATCAGTTACTCAGCAAAATAACAATAACGAAAACAAGCTGCAATCTTAATGGATATCTCTGTTGTTATACCAGTATTTAATGAAGCAGATTCTATCCCGGAATTAGTTAGTTGGATTGAACGGGTTATGGAACAAGAGTCCTACTCTTATGAAATTATTTTTATTGATGATGGGAGTAAAGATAATTCATGGGAAATGATTGAAAAAATGGGAAAATCAAAAAATCATGTAAAAGGAATCAAGTTCAGACGTAATTATGGTAAATCAGCAGCTTTGCATAATGGCTTTCAGGCAGCTAACGGGTCAATAGTAATAACTATGGATGCTGATCTTCAGGATGTACCGGATGAAATTCCTGAGTTATACAAACTAATTACTAACAAAAACTATGATTTAGTATCAGGCTGGAAAAAAAAGCGATATGATCCGTTATCAAAAACAATTCCGAGTAAACTCTTCAATTTAACAGCACGGCTAGTTACCGGTATTCATCTTCACGATTTTAATTGCGGGCTAAAAGCTTATAAGAACGAAGTAGTTAAAAATATTGAAGTATACGGTGAAATGCACAGATATATTCCGGTTATCGCAAAAATGGCAGGATTTACCAATATAGGCGAAAAAGTTATCAAACATCAAAAACGTAAATACGGGGTTACAAAATTTGGTTTAGATGCTGAAACCCATCAGGCAACACCGCGATGCCGTCAATATGGCCGAGGCTGGTGCCGTAGCTGTTTTTTAGCGGCGCCTCCCGCATGCCTACTTTGACGCCAGAGGTTTCCAACCACTTCACCATGCACTCTTCTAGCGCGTGGCCAATATCAAAGGTGCGTTGCGTTTGTGGTTCCACCCATTGCGGACTGGCGCGGCGCAATGACAGCCACATTTTGCGGTCACAGTCTGACCACATGCTGGCGCTAATGCTTTTAATGGCGCGGTGGCTTTGCTTGTCAGCCATTGCTAAGTCGATGTCGTGTGTCTCCATAATGCCTCCTAAAAAAAAGGCCGCGCGTAGCGGCCTAGC
>JAWOEM010000037.1:0-2884 GCA_046482785.1 Salinivirgaceae bacterium | reverse complement strand
ATCTCGAAGATCGCAATAAATAGTATTTATTGCTTCGAAGAAAAAAGCTCCGTGAAACGGAGCTTTTTTGTTTTATGCCTTTTTGTGGAATATTTTTAAAAAAAGTCGGGTATTTAAGGTAAATTAGCGGGAAAATTTAAAAAGCGTATTATGAAGAGCATTGTTTTTATCGATACCAATCATACAAATTTACTACCGCTAACCTACACACGCCCGGTATCGGAGCTTCGGGTAGGCATACTTACCATCGCTGAAAAGTGGACGCAACGTCTTAATTTTCCTTTTAGCAATATTACACAACCATATTTGCAAGCGAAATTTCCATATAACCCTGCCGATGATCAGATAATACTGGCCGGTGGCCTTTTGCCAGACAATAAATTAATGACGGCAGTGCAAGCACTTAAGAAAAACGAAGTGCTGATGCAAGGCGAGAACTTTATTGCTGCGAGAACAGACGATAACAAGTTTTCGTTAGATAACTTGTCGGCGTTTAGTAGGGTTTCGTATTCTTCCGATTACAGTGAAATTTGCTATCCGTGGAATATTTTCTCATTCAATGGACAAGAGATTATTAACGATTTTGAGCTGCTGACTAAAGGTCGAAAAAGTGCCGATATTGACAGCACAAACCGTGTGGTAGGAAAAGAAAATGTGTTTATTGAGGATGGCGCCACTATGCGTTTTGCCACCATTAATGCCGAAAGAGGTCCTGTTTATATCGGAACTGGTGCCGAAATAATGGAGAATAGCGTTATTCGCGGACCATTTGCAATATTGCCCGGCGGTGTTGTGAAAATGGGAGCCAAAATTTATGGCCCTACCACCGTTGGTCCTGTTTGTAAGGTTGGGGGGGAAATTAATAATTCTGTTTTTCAAGGATATAGTAATAAAGGTCATGATGGGTTCTTAGGGAATTCTGTTATTGGCGAATGGTGTAACCTAGGTGCCGATACGAATAATTCGAACCTGAAAAACAACTATGCCGAGGTTCGCGTCTGGAACTACGAAAAGGAACACTTTATTAAAACAGGCTTGCAGTTCTGTGGCCTTATTATGGGCGATCATTCCAAGTGTGGCATTAACACCATGTTTAATACCGGAACTGTAGTGGGAGTGAGTGCTAATATTTTTGGATCGGGGTTCCCCCGAAATTTAGTGCCTTCATTTTCTTGGGGAGGTGCAGGTGGCTTTACCGAGTTTAAAATGATAAAGGCCCTTGAGGTGGTTGAGCTTGTTTATGATCGTCGTGGAAAAAAACTGGATCAGATCGAAAAAGACATTTTGACACATATTTACGAGCACACCGCCAAATATCGTAAGTTTCAGTAGTTGGCATTTCTATTGCAAAGAGCTTCTTGCAGGTTCCTTTTGGGGTTCGGTTTGTCGGAAACCCGAAGGGAATATTTGTGCTGTTTGGTTATTAGTGTATAAGCTCTCTGCCTCCATTGGATTTGTGGTTGTAGGTTTTGATGGCGATTGATTGACTTGTTAGAAACTTTTAACTTAAACGACTTAACAAAACCATTGCAATACTGTTCTGTTTGGAGGATGGATTTAATATGAGGATGCAACTGACAAAAATGCAGATGAGGATTTAAATGATAACAGATATGAGATGGGGTCTGTTTTTCTCCGTGAAATGCTTTTAGAATATGTTCTTCCCCCTTCTGCAGGTAAAATGAAAAAAAAATTGAATTATATGAAAGATAACTTATTCTTTTCGCAAAACGATAACGAATCATCAGACTTTGTCCCAATTATATCGGCCGGTGAAGATGAAGAGCTGAATTTTAATGAAGAAAATGATCTGCCTATTCTGCCATTGCGAAACACTGTTTTGTTTCCGGGTGTAATTATTCCAATTACAGTGGGACGCGAAAAGTCGAATAAGCTAATACGTGATGTATATGCCGGAGATCGCTTGTTGGGAACGTTTTCGCAAACCGATATGAGTATTGAAGATCCTGCAGAAAAAGACCTGTTCAAAACTGGGACTATTGCACGGATTATCAAAATTCTAAATATGCCCGATAATACCACCTCTGTTATTATTCAGGGTGTAAAGCGGGTTCAGCTTAAAGAAATGGTAACTGAGGATCCGTACTTGGTTGCCAAAGTTTCTGTACTTGAAGACTATACCCCTGCAGATCAGGAGTTCGATGCTATTGTTCGAAGCATTAAAGATCAAGCGTTGAAAATTATCAATATGGCCGAAGATCTTCCACAAGAAGCTGCTTTTGCTGTCAAAAATATTGAAAAGCCCGATTTTTTGGTCAACTATATTACTTCCAACAGTAATTTGAAAACTGCCGATAAGCAATCGCTTCTCGAAATAGACTCCATCTATGAAAGAGCATTAAAACTTTTGGAGCACCTTTCTCAAGAGATTCAGATGCTTACACTAAAGTCTGATATTGAATCCAAAGTAAAAACAGAACTCGACAAACAACAGAAAGAGTATTTGCTTAATCAGCAAATAAAAACCATACAAGATGAGCTCGGCGGAGATCCTGTACAACAGGAAGTTGAGGATTTGAAGAAAAGAGCGAAAAAGAAAAAGTGGCCGAAAGAGATAAACGACGCATTCAATAAAGAATTAAAAAAATTACGCAGGGTGAACCCGGCAACTCCGGAATATTCTGTTGAGTTAAATTATTTGAACGTAATTCTCGATTTGCCATGGGATCATATAACCCAAGATAATTTTGATTTGGACCATGCTCAGCGAGTGCTCGACGAAGATCATTACGGTCTCGATAAGGTGAAAGAGCGCATAATTGAGCATTTGGCCGTGCTGAAGTTGAAAGGCGATTTGAAATCGCCAATCCTCTGTTTGTACGGACCTCCGGGAGTGGGGAAAACCTCGTTGGGTAAATCAGTA
>JAWOEM010000030.1:0-5601 GCA_046482785.1 Salinivirgaceae bacterium | reverse complement strand
CGTCGGCCGATAAAATGGTTTTAATCATATCTGAAGGCAACCCGTTTATGGTTGAGAGTGTAGTAACAGAGGCGGATAACAGGCTGTAAAGCGTAGCTTTGTCTGTTGAGCGTAACGTGTTATTGTCAGCCGTACCCATATGCTCGATGAACGATTTGTTGATTATCGTTAATTGATCGCTTGTGCCTACCCATAAGTTACCTGCTTGGTCGAAGAATAATTTTCGCGTATCGTTGCTGCATAGTCCATGTTGTTTGTTGAAATGATAAAACGTGTCGTTAACCAAAACAGTCAGGCCATTGTCGGATGATGCTATCCACAAATTATTGTATTTGTCGTGGGTCACATGCCTGATTTCCTTCAGGTGCAAGCCTTGTTTTCCTGTAAATGGTATTACCGTGTTGTTTGGCTTTATGCAGGCAAGGCCATTAAATGTACCCGCCCAAATGTTTTCACTTTCGTCGATATATATAGAAATAACCTCGTTGTGCGGTAATCCTTGTTCTTGGGTAATTTGGGTAAATGTATTGCCATCGAAAACAATAACGCCACTGCCATCTGTTGCCAGCCATAAGCGGTTTTGGTTGTCTTTTTTTATATCCCAAATTGTGGTATTGGGTAGTCCGTTGTGCTTGCTATAGGTGTAAAAGGCTTGGCCGTCGAATTTTACCAGTCCCTTATTCCATATGCCCAGCCATTTGTTGTGGTCGTTATCTTCGCAAAACGATAACATAATATTCCCGGGCAGCCCTTGTTTTTCAGTAATATGGTTAAACACCCCGCCGTCGTATTGCATCAATCCTCCTCCAAAGGAGGCAAGCCAGTAATTTCCGGTGGCATCTTCCAGTAGATCCCAAATTTTGTCGTTTGCCAATCCCTGATCGGTCGATAAATTTGTAAATGAGTTCCCATTGTAATTGTAGAGCCCATTTCCATCGGTTCCAAACCATAAATCTCCGCGTTTATCCTCATAAGCCGACAGAATTTCGGTGCCTTTGATTCCTTGTTCCGATGCGTACTGATAAAAGTTCTCTCCATCGAACCGTATAATGCCTTCGCCAAAACTGCCGAGCCAAATAGTATTAGCTTCATCGCTGATGATATTCCAAATCATGTTGGTTGGCAAATTATTATTTGTGGAATAATGCACAAAATTCTTCCCGTTAAACTGATAAAACCCACTATTAAATGTAGCAATCCATAAATTTCCCTTCTGGTCTTTGGCTAAATCGTTAATTTGGCGAACATTTAATCCTTGTTCCTTTGAGTATATCACAAGTTTTTCTCCGGTAAACTTCGTAAGGCCATTGTCTGAACCAATCCAAATATTCCCTTCCCGGTCTTCGAGCAACGACATAATTTGATTTCCGGGCAAGCCACTGTTAGTATTAAAATACTGAAAATTTGTGCCATCGAAACATATGGCGCCGTGTTTATAGGTACCTAACCACAAATTTCCTTTTGAATCATACAGAAGTTCAACAATTGATGAGCTGCGGAGTCCCTGTTTTTTATTGTATTGCCAAAACGATTGGCCATCGTAGGCCGATAAGCCGCTGCCAAAAGTTCCCATCCAAATCGTTTGATTGGAATCTTGCTCCAATGCCACTAAATAGGAAGAAAACATGTTTTGGGCTATGTCGCTATACTTAACATTAATTATGGAGTTGTCTTTGTACAAGGCCTTCCCTGCTGGTTTTTTCTCGGGCAATCCTGCTCTTACTGTTTCAATTAATCCGCGTCGCATATTCATTTTTACCTGCGAGCTATCTAAGTAGTATGGTGTAATAATTTCCGGCTGCTTAATCTCTACCAGAGAATCGTTTTCGGCAGATTTTCGGTAAGGTATTTTGAGGGGTAAAGCTGTAATGGCAGATTTTTCATAGTTTTCAAAGCGTTGTGTTTGTCCGGGGAAAATGCGCTTTATACCAACAAATGGTGTTCTATGCGGATGTACTGCCTGCGTTTGTTGTAAAGAAAGAGTTGTTCCTTTACCCGGAATATATCGCTCCACCGAATCGGTATGAGTTCTAACTATCTGACTAAAAGCCGATAAACATATTAATACAAAAATGACGGTGGTAAATAATTTCATGCACAGTTTTATTTTTTCACATTCGCATGTGATCGTTCTTTCCAATTAAAAGTCGATTATTTCTCATTCCATTTATAACGTACATTTTTTCGAACTCACTAAGTTAGGGTATTAAGCCTATATCTTTAGTCTTTGTCGTATATTTTTCTCCTTTTGAAACGAAAGACCTTTGTTTTTCTAGTGTCATGTCAAGTGTAAAATGACGGGTAAGTTGAAGAGATTTTCGTTTTTAGCAAGACAAAAAATGTACGCATAGCAGCGTTCTGTAAACATTTTTTAACGCCAATAAAAATGAAAAGATCAATACTTGGCCCGACAGTTTATGTTTGACATGACACTCGTGTCAAGTTATTTCGCCACAATCTATTAATCAAACCATAAAGTGTGAAAAGCTATTCTTAAAATACTAAAAATAGCGATAAAATAAGTGATCAGCATAGGTAAAAAAACCTAATCGTTTATCGTTCCGAATTTTTTTCGATTTCACGCCTTGAGTATTTGCTGAGTTAAGGAATTAATTGTTCCTTTGCATTTTATAAATAATAAGAATTAAGTAATTATGATGATTGAACAGAACAAAGTAGTCGAATTGACATACGAACTAAAAAATGAAGATGCTTCAGGTGAAGTAATTGAAAAGGTAACAGACGAGCGTCCGTTGACGTTTATTTTTGGAGCTGGATTAATGATCCCTAAATTTGAAGCAAACATCGAAGGAATGAACCCCGGCGATGATTTCGAATTCCAACTTAAAAGTGCAGAAGCTTACGGTACAAAATCAGACGATATGGTGATGGATTTACCCATCGATATTTTTAAAGTCGACGGTGAAGTAAATACCGACATTGTAAAAGTTGGTGCTATTGTACCAATGATGGATAAAGCCGGAAACCGCCTAAATGGTACTGTTCTTGACATGGGCGACGAAGCTGTGAAAATGGACTTTAACCACCCAATGGCCGGAAAAGATCTTCACTTTAAAGGCAATGTACTTAACGTACGCGAAGCTACAGAAGAAGAACTAGCTGCTGTACAGCCACAAGATGATCACGGTCATGAGCACGATGAGTGCAGTAACTGTGGAAGCTGCTAGTTAACACTAGTTTAAAGGTGAAATTTTTGGTGTTTCCATTATTTCACCTCATATATAAAGCGCCTTTCATAGGTTCAAATCCTCAAAAATTAAATGTATTTTGAAGATTTGAATTGCGAAAGACGCTTTTTTTATGTCAAAAATGGTTATAATTGCCACACCGCAATTGGTTAAGGGGTTTTTAAAGGAATACTTGGCGAATGAATACATTTGGAGATAAAATACGACTAACTACATTTGGCGAATCACATGGGGTGGCCATTGGAGGAGTACTCGATGGTGTGCCGGCTGGTTTCACAGTTGATATTCAGCATATTAATGCTTTTTTAGCCAAGCGTAAACCCAATGAAATTTATGGCGGTACACCCCGCAAAGAACCCGATAGCGTGCAGTTTTTATCTGGATTAAAAAATTTTACAACTACCGGAACTCCTGTTGCTTTTCTCATTGAGAATAAGCAGCAACACAGTACCGATTACAATCATCTTTCCGATATCAATCGCCCGTCGCACGCCGATTTTGTTTATCGTAAAAAGTATGGAATTTACGATCATGAAGGCGGAGGAAGGGCTTCGGCTCGCGAAACGGCCATTCGGGTTGTGGCAGGTAGTATTGCAGCGCAAATGCTGGCCGAAAAACATTTGCAAATAAGTACATTTATTTCCCAAATAGGATCGTTTGAAATTCCTGAACCACCGGATTTAATCGATCATCAACTTATACCTGATCCACATCTGCGAAAGCAGGTAATGGAGTATCTCCAAAAGTTAAGAGAACACCAAAATTCTGTTGGTGGCGTTATTTCGTGTCGTGTACACGGAATGCCGGTAGGGCTGGGTGAGCCACTTTACGATAAACTGAACAGTAGATTGGCTGCGGCCATGTTTTCCATTAATGCTGTTAAAGGTTTTGATATTGGAGCCGGTTTCTCCGCTGCCTCAATGACAGGAGTGGAGTATAATGATCAAATGACACTAAAAAATACAAAACCTGAATTTACGTCCAATAATGATGGAGGAATTCAGGCCGGTATTTCTAATGGGAATACATTGTCTTTTCGAGTGGCTTTTAAGCCGCCATCTTCAATTGGACAATCGCAAAAGGCTTTAACTACCGGTAATGAAATTCGGGAAATTGCCATTCAGGGGCGTCACGATAGTTGTATTGTGCCTCGTGCAGCCGTTGTGGTAGAGTCGATGACGGCTTTAGTGCTGCTCGATATGCTTTTGCAAAAAAGTGGTAAATGGAGCGATATAACATTATAAACCAAACGTAAATCAAAAGAATATACATATGAGAAAACTGGCGTTGCACTGGCAAATTTTAATTGGTTTAGGGGTTGGAATTTTGTATGGATTTGTGGCCTCGTTTGCCGGATGGCAAGATTTTACAATCGATTGGGTGAAACCATGGGGAACCATTTTTATACGAATGTTGAAATTAATTGCCGTGCCGCTCATCTTTTTCTCGCTTGTCCAAGGAATTGGTAGCTTGGAAAATATATCGAAGCTGTCGCGAATGGGGTTAAAAACCCTTGCTTTTTATGTTGTATCTACCGTAATTGCTATTACTGTAGGCTTGGGCATGGTCAATTTATTTCGGCCGGGCGAAAATTTCCCTGAAGACAAAAAAGAGGAGTTTCAGCAGATTTATGGTGGCGATGCAGAGTCGAAAATAAATATTGCTCACAGTAGCGATGAAGGACCGCTGACTTTTATTGTTGATATTGTTCCGGATAATATTGTTGGGGCATCGGCCGATAATTCGAATATGTTACAAGTGATATTCTTTGCCATACTCTTCGGTATTTCATTGGTAGCACTCAAAAGGCATAAAGTAAAGACAGTTCTCGATTTTGTAAGTGGGGTGAACGAAATTATTATCATGATGGTGCGGTTAATTATGAAAACTGCACCAATTGGTGTGTTTGCCCTCATGGCCAGTTTAATGGTTGAGTTAGCCGGCAACGATCCGGCATCATCGGTTAGTTTATTACAGTCGCTTGGTTTTTATGCGCTTGTGGTGATTTTTGGGCTTGTTTTTCTTATTGTTGTTGTGTATCCGAGTTTTTTGTCATTATTTACAAAATTAAAATACTTTCAGTTTTTGAAAGGAATTTTTCCTGCACAAATGTTGGCATTTAGTACAAGTTCAAGTGCTGCTACGTTGCCGCTTACCATGAAGCAATGCGAAAATGAACTTGGCGTTTCCCGGGAGGTAAGTAGCTTTGTATTACCAGTGGGAGCTACCATCAATATGGATGGAACGAGCTTATATCAGGCTGTAGCAGCTGTATTTATCTCAATTGTTTTCGGGTACGATCTTACACTTGGTCAGCAACTTACCATTGTTTTAACGGCTACATTGGCTTCCATTGGGTCGGCAGCTGTGCCCAGTGCCGGAATTGTAATGT
>JAWOEM010000008.1:0-8198 GCA_046482785.1 Salinivirgaceae bacterium | reverse complement strand
ATCGAACCGAGTCAGGTTTAGCCTGACGAGTTCAACGCAGTTAATTCGCAAGGAATACAAAGATATATTGTATAATTCTTTGCGGATTTTGGGTAAATATAGGGAATAAAACAAAAATGATGTATATTTTATTCCCCCCACTAAAGCTTTTAGCGGCATGCAATGTGTGTTTTTTTAACCTAAAAATCATGTTGAGCTTCCTCAAAAAAACAAAACCTCCCTGTAAAACAGAGAGGTTCAAAAAATACCTTTATTGTATTTATACTCCTTCAATCATTTTACTAATGTCTTCAATATAAGTTTTAAATCGTTTATCAGTTTCCTTCAGGTTCCCTACAGTTTTAACAGCGTGAAGTACGGTGGCATGATCTTTACCTCCAATGAGCGACCCAATGGTAGATAAGGAGGCTTTGGTTTTACTTTTGGCAAAAAACATAGCGATTTGTCGCGCCTGTACAATGTCGCGTTTCCGTGTTTTCGATTTTAACTGCTCCATTGGCATTCCAAAATAGTTACACACGGCTTGCTGAATGGAATCCAGAGTCACCTCCTTTTTGGTATGGCGCACAAACTTTTCGATTAAACTCTTGGCTAGGTCGAGCGTAATCGCTTTTCGGTTCAATGTACTTTGAGCCATAAGCGAAACCAGAGCACCCTCCATTTCGCGAATATTAGTATTGATATGCCCTGCTATATAATCGATAATTTCTTCATCCAGTTCAATTCCATCTTTATAAGCTTTATTTTTAAGAACAGCTTTCCGTGTTTCAAAATCAGGCACTTGCACATCGGCATTTAAGCCCCATTTAAACCTTGATAACAGTCGTGGTTCCAGGCCCTCCAGCTCTACAGGAGGTTTATCAGATGTGAGAATTAACTGTTTCCCTGATTGGTGTAAATGATTAAATATGTGGAAAAAAACATCTTGAGTTCCTTTTTTTCCGGCAAAATCGTGCACATCATCTACAATAAGTACATCAATCATTTGATAAAAATGCACAAAATCGTTCCGTTCGTTGCTGCGAGTAGAATCGGTATACTGGCGTTCTAATTTGTTGGCTGCTACATATAAAACCGTTTTTTCGGGGAAGCGCGATTTGACTTCGATTCCAATGGCATGTGCAAGGTGTGTTTTACCTAAACCTGAAGCACCATAAATAAAAAGTGGATTAAAAGTTGTTTTTCCGGGATTTTGAGCAATGGCATAACCTGCCGAACGTGCTAGGCGGTTGCATTCGCCTTCGATAAAATTATCAAAAGTATACTCCCTATTCAGTTGTGGGTCGATGTTGAGCTTTTGAATTCCCGGAATCACAAACGGGTTTTTAATATTGTTTTGCTCATTTTGCCCCATTGGAACTGAAACCGGAGTATTTTTTAGTTCGGTACGGTTTTGTGTTGGCATTTTCACCATGTACGGATCGGAGTTGTGCGTATTATTGTGTAGCACAATGCTATACTCAAGCTTTGCTCCCTCGCCGATGACCTTAAAAAGCGTTTTTCGAAGAATATCGATAAAATGCTCTTCCAGATACTCGTAGAAGAAAGACGAGGGCACTTCGATAGTAAGAACCTTGTCTGATAACTTTAATGGCCTGATGGGCCCAAACCAAGTTTGGAAACTTCTCTCAGGTATGTTGTCTTTGATAATATCGAGGCACTTACCCCAAAGTTCTGTGTGATTCATAGTCAACTGACTCCTAACAATTTATATTAATACAGTTTTTTATTATAGCGAAGTCTAAGTTGGTGAAAAAATACTTGAAAAAAAAATAATTTTTCGCTTGTATTTTTCATTTTTATGGTATCGATTTTATAATCAGCCCTTTGAAATTTAAACTTTTTTTGTTTTTATTATCACGCTCAAAATAAGACAGTTACACAAGTAAATTTTGTAAAACCATTGAAAAACAAGGCTATTAGATTAAATTTAGTGAAACTTTAAAATTCAGAAACCACGTAAAAATACTCGGCAAGCAAAATCAATTATTAAGCACTTCATATTGATTTTTGTTAATTTTTATGAGTTGAGCATCCGGATTGGTTTTATGTATCTTGTTGAGTAGTTTATCGGCTTTACGTTCTTTGTTAAATTCACCAACAGTATATAAATAGGTGCCGTCAATCGATCGTTGTTTTACATTCCCTGCAATTTTAAACGAGTTAAGCGGAATTGGTTTATCGGACTTGTCAATTAATACACAATAAATAGGATTTTGAGCTGTTGCTTTCTTTTCTATTTTTTCTTCGTCGAGCACATACATCGTACGGCCAAGATCGAAAACTGAGAAGTGTAAATACCGTTTGGGATTAATACGTAAATCTTCGGCCAAATTGCCAATTTCGTCTGTTCCCCTATTTAGCGTATTATATAATGAATCGTTGTAAATAAGCTTACCCAACGTTCCCTGTTGGTTTTCGATATTGGCTATCATTTGATTCAAATTATACAATGTGCTATCCACATTGCTCATAGTGCCCTTAAAATCGGTCTGATTAAGCGAATCGGCCAGGCTTTTCAGGTTGAAAAACAGTTCTGAAATATTTTTACTGTTGCTGTTGAAATTTCGCGTAATCCCTTCTAAATTGAACAGTAATCGATGAATACGCTGTTGCTCTTTAATTAACAAACTATCTACACTCGCCGAGCTAGAGTTTAAATGAGCTGCTGTTTGAGTAAGTTGGCGAAATATTTCGTGCAAGTTCTTTTGCGTCTCTTCATTAAATACGGCATTAATAATTTTAATCGCATTTTCCATTTCCTTGAGTAAGTCCTCTGCCTTATTTTTCAATGGCAACATTTCAATACTTACCTGCTCTTTCAAACTTTCCTCTGTTTGCGAATACAGGGTATCACCAATTTCTGCTTGCTGTTCGTTTTCACTAAATATCAGCTCAATGGCTTTTGTTCCCATTAAATCTTGACTAAAAATGCGAGCGGTAGAATTTTTTGGTATGCGAACATCTCGTTTCACTATAAACTTGACAATTAAGTCTCCTTGGGTTAAATCGTTAAACTTAATCTCTCTAACCTGTCCAATATTATATCCGTTGAGTAATACCGGACTTGAGCTATTTAGCCCTTCTATCCGATCATAAATTACATAATACTCTTCTTCCTCAATGAAGAAATTTTTGCCTTTCAGAAAATTGAGTCCGAAAATAAAAACACCCACTGTAATTACGATAAGCAGTCCTATTAATATGTACTTGTATTTATTCTTCATTAGTCGCTATTTTAGTTGTATGATATAATCGTATTCAGGGCAAATCATGTGTAAAAATATGGGCATCACAATCCGTAAAAGAATACATAATTTTTGATTTTTCTTCTTGCGGATTTTGAGCATATATACTTTTCCTCAAGTTCATTTTACACAACATTTATTCTTGTATTATTTCCATTGCCTGAGAAACAGAAATAGGTTTTTCACCGTTGAATGCAACAATAAATGCATCGGGAAAAAGCTCCATACACGTGTTTTGTAATGCCTTAGCATCGTTGTAATTGGTTGCGTTTCCAAAAAAGTATTTATAGTAGTTACCAATCTTTTTTGCCTGAACCTCACCATCCAACTTAGCAAATTCGCCCTCAGCTGTATCGGCCAACTGAGTTGAGGCTGTCAGTTGTATGGTAAAATATACCGAATTATTATCGGAGATATTCATATTGGACTCCGTATCGTCGGGGCTTGTTTCTACCACCTTATCCTCCATTTGACTTTCGTCGAGCATTTCGAAATATTCCCGAATGGAACGAAATATGGCCGATGCAATATAATCTTTTCCTTGCTCTGAATTCAGGTATTTCTCCTCCGTTTCATTAGATATAAAGCCTATCTCAACTAAAATGCTGGGCATGGTGGTTTTCCAAAGAACAAGAAAACCCGCTTGCTTTACGCCTCGATCTTTTCGTTTGGCCTTTTCCCTAAACTCCGTTTGAGTAAGCCCGGCTGCCATTAAACTTTGATCGAGAAAAGTGTTTTGCATTAATGAAAATATAATATACGATTCGGCACTATGCGGGTCGTATCCTTCATATTTTTCTGTATAATCTTCCTCCATGGTAATAACAGCATTTTCTTTCTGTGCTACTTCAAGGTTTTCTTCTGTTTTGTGCAAACCCATTACAAAAGTTTCGGTGCCGTATGGTCGTCTGCTTGGAGATGCGTTGGCATGAATCGACACAAATAAATCGGCTTCCGCCTTATTGGCAATATCTGCCCGCTTATAAAGACCTATAAACTCATCTGTTTCACGTGTATAAATAACTCGAACATTCTCGAGATAATTGTTGATGTATTGCCCTACTTGCAAAGAAACATCGAGAACAATATCTTTTTCCATGGAAAAAGATCCTCTGGCTCCACTATCTTTGCCTCCATGGCCTGCATCAAGCACAACAGTATATTTTGGGTCATCATCTTCAACGGCAAATGCAGCTAATGAGAAAATTAGCATGGCAATTGCAAGTATTGTCGAAATCTTATTGATCGGATGCATATGAGAATAAAAGATTTTAATTAGTTTTGAGCCGCAATTTTTATTGCGACAAGAACAAACAAAAATAGTATAAACTAACGGGAATTGAAATTCGTTTTGAAGGTTTTTATTCAATATTTAATCATATCGCTATTATTTATATTTTTTGTCGACACTTTATGCTTCGGGCAAAATGTGGATAGTGCTATGTATGAACCTCAACTTCGGGAAATCGAAGATACAACAGTTTCAAAACAACCCGACACTTTGCCTCCTAAGCAAAACAGGGCTATGCTTACAAGCGAAGTCGATTATCAGTCGGCCGACACTATCGTGTCGTTTTTAAACGAAAGGCGCATTATTTTAAAGGGAAATGCCAAAGTAGTGTACGATGATATTGAATTAACAGCCGCTTACATCGATATCGACTTTACGAAGAATGAAATTTATGCGAAGGGATATGAAGATTCATTAGGTAATTTGCTTGGATATCCGATATTTAAAGAAGGCACTGAGGTTTTCGAATCGTCGGAAATTCGATATAATTTCAAAACGCAAAAGGGAATAATCACAAATGTTATAACGGAGCAGGACGGTGGTTTTTTGCATTCCAAACACACAAAAAAACACAACGACAATATTATTGACCTAAAAGCCGGAAAATATACTACATGTGATCATGAGCACCCACACTACTTCATTGCCATGAGTAAAGCACGTGTAATACAAAACGATAAAATTGTTTCCGGACCTCTTTACTTAGTAATCGAAGATATTCCTACTCCACTAGCCATTCCATTTGGTTTCTTTCCATTTACACAAGAAAAAACATCGGGGTTAATTATCCCAAGTTACGGCGATTCCGATACACGAGGCTTTTCATTGGAAGACCTAGGGTATTACTGGGCATTAAATGATTATTTTGACTTAAAAGTATTAGGGAGCATCTATTCAAAAGGGAGCTATGAGGGTCTAATCGCTTCACGCTACAAAAAACGTTACCGATATAGTGGAAATGTTTCAGCATCGTACGAGAAAATTATAGAAGGGGAACGCGGTTTATCCGATGAAGTAAACACCAGTGCATATCACATTATATGGGATCACAAACAAGACCCCAAGGCAAATCCAAGCAGTAGTTTTTCTGCAAATGTAAACATGAAGAACTCGCAAGCCAACCGATATTCCAATAACATGGATGAACACCTCCAAAACTCTGTTACATCATCAATAAACTACTCCCACAGCTTGCCGGGAACGCCATTTTCGTTCAATGCACAAGCACGCCACACCTTAAATACCAGAGATACCGTGAGTACAGTCTCTATGGTGCTCCCCAGTGCCAACCTGAATATGAAGCGCCTCACTCCCTTCGATTTCAATAACTCAAACAAACCGCCCAATATTATCGAGAAAATTGGAATTACGTATAAGTCAAAAATCGAAAATAAATTTGAAATTCCGGAAGAAGAACTTTTTAAACAAGAAATTGTCGACGAATTTCGTTTCGGCGTAAAACACGACATTAATGTCTCTACATCGGCAAAAATGCTAAAGTTTTTAAATTTGTCTCCAAATGCGAACTATACAGAACGTTGGTATTTTAATTCGATTCGAAAAAAATATGAAAATTCTTTGTTCCAAAATGACGATCAATTTACCTACGGAAAAGAAACTACCGATACTGTTTCCGGGTTTAATCGGGTGTATGATTACAGCGTAGGAGCCTCGGTAAATACCACTTTATATGGATTGTATACTTTTCAACCTTATATTCCTGTAGAAGCTATCCGGTTTGTACATACTCCTTCTATTGGCTATAACTATCGCCCCGATTTTGGTGCGGATAAATACGGATATTATGGAGAAGTGCCCGGCAAGCCTGAAAGCACATACAGTTATTATCAAAATGGAATATATGGAACACCGTCACGAGGAGAATCAGGATCCGTTTCATTTAGTCTCAACAATCAGGTTGGAATGAAAGTACGTACACCAAAAGACACGGCGAATACGACAAAAAAAATTGATCTGCTAAAACAGTTAAATTTTAGCACAAGCTATAATGTTGCAGCCGATTCCATGAACTGGAGTGCTCTAAGCATGCGTGCTTCAACTAATTTGTTTCAACGGATTAACATCACGGCAAATGCTTCAATGGATCCCTATGCACTCGATCCTATTTCTTATGATAAAAGAATAAATAAGTTTCAATATGCCGTTGACGGTAAAATTGGCCGCATCACTCGCGCATCCACTTCCGTTCAATTTAGCATTGATTCGAAAATGTTCTCATCTGAAACCGAGAAAAAAGCAGAGTCAAACGAAAATACAGATAATGTAACTGACTATTACGACTATTTTGATATTCCCTGGAGCTTTTCAATTAATTACAACTATACTTATAATAAACCTAAGATTGTGAAAACACAATCTCAAACGGTTACCGTACGAGGCGATTTCAGCCTCACTCCCAAGTGGAAAATAAATGTTACAACCGGATTTGATTTTGAGAACAAGGAGATACAACCCACTACCTTTAATATCGTTCGGGACTTGCACTGCTGGGTAGCCACCTTTCAATGGGTGCCTTTTGGACCGAGAACAAGTTATTCTGTCACAATTGGGGTGAAAGCATCAATTTTACAAGATTTAAAATGGGACAAAAAGGCAAATTCATATGATAGCTATAACTTTTGATTGGTACGCATACGTTATACTTCCACTATTGATATTCGTTGCGCGCATTCTCGATGTAAGCATTGGGACAATACGCATCATAATCGTTTCGCGAGGCAACAGAACTTTAGCGCCATTACTGGGCTTTGTCGAAGTATTAATTTGGATTATTGCCATAGGGGAAATAATGCAAAACCTCGACAATTGGGTTTGCTACATTGCCTATGCCCTTGGGTTTGCATCGGGGAATTACATTGGAATGCTGATTGAAGAGAAACTGGCCATTGGCACATTGGTTTTTCGAATTATAACGCAAAAAGACACCGCTGAACTGGTCGATGCGCTGTATAAGGAAGGATATGGCGTAACCGAAATAGATGCCAAAGGAAAATTCTCCAAGGTGAATGTTATTTACATTATCTTAAAACGCAAAAACCTGCATAAAGTACAATCTATTATTCAGCAACATAATCCAACAGCCTTTTATACGGTTGAAGATATTCGGAAGGCGCAGTACGGTGTATTCCCAATCAACAGACCTACCTCCTTCAGAAGGAAAATATTACGATTAAAAAAGTAGTTCAATGATAAAAGTTAATGCATCGATTGTAACCATTGGCGACGAAATATTAATTGGTCAGATAATCGACAGCAACTCTGCATGGTTGGCCGACAAATTATTCCACGCCGGCGTATCGGTAAGAGAAATTAGAAGTATTAGCGATGAGCCGGCACAACTTGAAGCTACATTAAGCGAGTTGATGACTTTGAACGATGTAATTATACTTACAGGTGGATTAGGTCCCACGAGTGACGACAGAACAGTAGAAACGCTCAATCGTTTTTTTGGTGGAGACCTGGTAATTAATGAAGAGGTTTTGGCAGATATAAAATCATTTGTCGAAAAACGAAGAGGTTTTGTAAAACTTACACCAAACAACCGTGCGCAGGCACTTGTCTCAACCATGCCAGGTAAGCACAGATGCACGCAGAAAAGGCGTGCTCTGACAGCTCTGTCCAAATCATACACCATCTTT
>JAWOEM010000384.1:0-7226 GCA_046482785.1 Salinivirgaceae bacterium | reverse complement strand
CCATTCGTAATGGCAAAACGTAAAATATCTTTCGAAATGCTATCCCGACTGGCAATTAGAACAATATAGCCATAATCGATTCCCTTATATTGAATTTTTTGACGGACCTCCTGTTCCACGTGTTCTGTTTCGGCTTCCACTTCATCTACAGCAGCCAGCTGGTATTGCGCAAACAATGAACTATCTGAGGTATAAACACTTGCAGAAAGAATATCGGGCAAATTTTCGATACGCGACAAAATATTGGTAGTTTCAATAGAGTCGTTAAAACTCATTGGTCCCACGCAGTAATCGGCCAGTAACACAGCATTAGTTTCTACATTAAGCACAAACTTACGTTCTTGCTCAGCAGCAAACCGAAACAACACAACTGTATAGCCGGCAAGTGTTACCGTAACGGTAATAAACAAAACCAGCCCAATGAGTTTGTGTTTCAGCGATATGTTGTTTAACCAGTTCATTTATTTGTCCGCATTGGGTTAACAATATTCTCAGCCGACTGCAAGAGTCTGTAGCTCACATACAACAAACTTTCGTGAATGGCCTGTTCGTTTATTTCAAACCGAAGTTTTTGATTTTTCCGATAAATATTAATCATGGCTCCCGACTCAGCACCTCCTCTACCTTCAGTCACAATTAAAATAGGCTTGCCGTGTGAATTTTCGAGAATTTTATCGAGGTAATATTTGTCAGAAACATAAATCAGGTGGGTGCCAAAATTTGCGTCATAGGCATTTCCATCAAATACCAAAACACTCTTATTTTTGATGGGCAATTGTTTAAACACTTCTCTAAACTGCTCGGCCATTTCCTTAGACCCAACAACCTGAATTCGAAAAAAATCGGCTTTTTCAATTTCGTAAGGCCATTCGATAAAACGCGTAAAACGCTCTATATAAACGGCTTTAAGTGTCACTTCATCGATCTGATTGGCAGATGTAAATGGAAGGAACAACACGAAAATTGATATGTGTATAAATTTCAACACTCTCTATTGGGTAATTATAGCTTAACCGTTGGTAATAATCTTGCAAAAAGGTAAAAGTAGCCGTTTTTTCATGGGGTCAACCAACTAAAAACAACCGTTTCCGGTTTGTTCACACACCCAGAATCAGGTATTTCTACGTATGTTTAACTCTTTGGTTACATCTTTGGTTGTCATCTTTGCGTACCCCAACCCAAATTGTCAACATAAAAGATAGATCCTACACAAATTGGTGAATATACTTTACAAAAAACAATAACAAAAGCAAGGCTACTTTTACTGTTTCTCCAAGAACCACAAGAGAAAATGATGAAAGCCGCCGTATTCTAGCGAATTCGACCGAAAAGAAAAGTAACGGGCCGATTTTCCAATTTTGCTGTTTTTATGTACCTTTACCGAACGTGTTAAATAAAACAATCAACCTTATTGGCAAACGAATACCTGAACCGCATGAAAAAAATAGCATACTTTGCAGTAATTATCGGATTAATGGGATGCCAAACGGCGCCGGAAGTGCTCGACACATCAAATGAAATTTCGATTGTGGAGAGCAACCTCCCCAAAAGCATTTTTCCCGGAAATATAATCCAAACGGAACAGTCGCACGTTATAACGCAAGTTCATGACGGATTGCTCGGGCTAAATCCCAGAACAGAAACCCCTGAAGCCTTGTTGGCAAAGCGTTGGTTTATTAATAATGAAAGCACCATATTTACGTTCCAACTTCACGAAAATATTTACTTCCATAACGATACATGTTTCGAAGAAGGTGTAGGCCGTCAACTTATAGCCAACGATGTAAAAAAAAGCTTTGAGTATTTACTAAAATACAAATGCAAAAACCAATTGGGCACTGGACTTATAGAACAAATAAAAGGCAGCGAAAATTACATTGAAAAGTGTATTAAAAAAGAGGAATCTGATGTACAAATCGATGGAATTGTAGTGAAAGATAGCTTCCAACTGGAAATACACTTGAAATTTCCAAATCCAAACTTTTTGTATAGCCTTGTAAGCCCCGACATGGTAGTTTTACCCATTGAAGGGCTAATGGCATATGGAGAAAATTGCACCGTGGGTTGCGGGCCGTTCGAGCTCAATTACTACAACCCTGAAGGCGATTCTATTGTGCTTACAAAAAATGACAAATACTACCGAACCGATCAGGCCGGAACACCATTACCACACACAGACAGGGTTACATTCTACTACGAGCCCGTACCGGCTAAAAGCCTCAAAATGATTCGCAATGGGGTAGTAAAATTTATGCCTGCCATTAGTAAAAAACACGTTTCAAAGTTTGTAGAAGATAATATTGACTTGTTCGAAGACCCCAACCCGGTACTTTCACTGGAACAGGCCTATGGACTGGAGGAAAGCGAAGTATTTATGATCAGACACACGTCGCTTAGAAATCTTCGATACAGCAGTATGAATATGCTTTATCTGGACAGAGTATACGTTCAAAATCAGGAGCCGGAAAAATAGGAAAAGCACGCCAAGCCATTAGCCAAATCTAAGAGGAGCTGTCTTATTTAATTTTCAACTGCTTTATTGCTCCTTGTTCGTCAGCCAACGAATGAAATAGCTAAAAATCAGTCATCCTTTAGGGTTCGGGGCAAAGCTGATTTTCAGCGTTTAGCAATTTAAAAATCTTTTAGTCCGAACCCATAAACAGCATCCTTAAATCGCCTTTTTGGACTTGGCTCAGCAATTGGAAATTACCAATAAAAAATTCTATTGGGCAAACTTTTACCAAGATTAATTCGAACCTGATTGTACTTTGCGATTTCCATCAACGTTTTGGTTCGTTCTTCTTGCTCCAGTGATGCATCTTTTAGCTTTGCACTGAGTTCTTTTATGATACCCTGAACCCTGTCGATTTTATACTCAACAAGCAACCGTTCGATAATCGCGGTCAGATCGGTATCATCCATTTCGTCGTATTTAGTATGCTTAGACCAAATACGGCTGGGCTTAAAGCTTTTACTGGAAATATCAACCATGGCTTTCACAATTTCAGGATCTTCGTGGTTATAAAAGTACTTTTCGTTAAATGATATATCCTGAAGATGAAAATACAGCAGCTCATCGAATATTTTTCCTAAAACCGGATGCGAAAACGAAAGTCCATCCTGATTCAAATCGTCGAGAATAAATGCCGACACCGCGATGCGCTCGTGTGCAGAATTCTCATCCGGTTCAGTTGTATCGGTCTCTGATATATCAAAATATAGCTCCTTCGAGCCATGCTCCATGAGCAACCAAATTATTTCGCGCTCAAACTGGTATAAAATAGGTTCAGTGTCGGGGGTAAGCGTATTTTGTTGCGGCGTACTTTTTGGAATAACGGTACTACCTTGTTCTTGATAGGCTTCCTTATTTTTAAAAAATTGCTTTCGCCGTATTTTATTTACTTCGGTATACAGCACTTTTTCGTCTATTTCCAACAGTCCCGATGTCTCTTTTAGATACACCGAACGCATAATACCATCGGGAATTTTTGCAATAGATTGAACGATATCGGAAGTAATTCCGGCTTTCTTAACCGGATCGTTAGCGGCCTCTTCGAGTAAAACATTTGTTTTAAACCGAATAAAGTCTACTGCATTTTTTTCGATGTAGTTACTTACAGCCTCTGCCCCATTTTGCCGCGCAAAACTGTCGGGATCCTCCCCTTCGGGCAACAGGCATACTTTCACGCTCATTTCTTCTTCAAGAATAATGTCTATTCCACGTAACGAAGCCTTAATGCCCGCTGCATCGCCATCGTACAAAACGGTGAGGTTAGATGTGAAGCGCTTAATTATTTTTACCTGATCGGTAGTTAGCGATGTACCCGATGAAGCCACTACATTTTCGATGCCTGCCTGATTCAACGAAATTACATCGGTATATCCTTCTACTAAAATACAGTTATTGTTGCTGGTTATGGCTTTACGTGCTTGGTAAATGCCATATAAAACCCGACTTTTATGGTAAATTTCTGATTCAGGAGAGTTCAGGTATTTGGCAATTTTTTTTTCGGTACGCATGGTGCGTCCGCCAAATGCAATTACCTGCCCACTAAGGCTGTGAATGGGAAACATAACGCGTTCGGCAAACCGATCGATTTTCCAATCGCCTCTAACAATAGATAATCCGGTTTCATTTAAAAAGTCGAGCTGAAATCCTTTTTTCAATGCGGCTTCGGTAAATGCATCACGTTTAGCCGGGCTATAGCCCAATTCGAATTTACGAATGGTATTTTCTGTAAACCCGCGTTCTTTAAAGTAACTTAAACCAATATTTTTTCCTTCCTGCGTTTCAAATAAATTTTTGGCAAACCACTCTCCGGCAAACCGGGTTACAATGAGCAAGCTCTCACGCTGATCGCGTTTCTTCAGCTCTTCGGGTGAAGATTCTTTTTCCTCAACCTCTATGTTGTACCGTTTGGCTAGGAACTTCAGCGTTTCGGGGTAGCTGAGCCCTTCCTGATCCATAATAAAGTTAACGGCATTGCCGCCTTTGCCACAACCAAAGCATTTATAAATTCCCTTGGACGGACTTACGGTAAATGAAGGTGTTTTTTCGTTGTGGAAGGGGCACAATCCCAGATAATTGGCGCCACGACGTTTAAGCGAAACGTAATCTCCTACAACATCTACAATATCAACACTATTAAAAATGCGGTCTATGGTTAATCGATCAATCATGGGAGAAAATCAAACATTAGAATTGAAAATTTCGTGTTAAATCTTAACACACGAAGTACTGAAATTGTATAGGCAGCACCACTATCGCAGGCGCGAATACAAACTAATCGTACAAAATTATTTCGGCGCTTCTTGCTCCACTTTATGGAGCCAGTAGCTTTTATTATTGGTTCGCCGTAAGAAATCTAACCTTTGTAACGCCTCGTACCGATCTGTAAACTTCTGGTACGAAACTCTATATTTGCCGTTTTCGTGCAAAACAGAAGCATTGGCACCTTCATCATTTAGTTTCTTCACTGCTTTTTGTGCCGAACTGAGTTGATTAAAACTTCCGGCAATAATATGATAAACATGCACGGTTTCGGTTTCGCTGTAGTAGAGCGCCTGCTTTTTTTGTGTAGCTACTTCGTCGACAGAATCGCGGTATTCTTTATTTGTTTTTTGATTTGAAGTGGACTTAGAATTATTGGCAGGAATAATCACTTGTTGTTCAGACGATGGGGTGAGTCCAGCATTTTGCGAATCTCCCCCCGTGGTAAATATTTTTTTTCCCACCGGAAACAGTGCAGCTATAACCAAAATAGGACCCAACACGGCAGCTGCGCGAATAAGCGTACGTTTTGTAATCATAATTCCAGGTTTTTGATCGATGGGTACTGTTTTAAGGCCGCTAGCCGAAGTTTTTGCCATACTAAACGGCAGCTTAACCGAGGCAAGCCCATAAGAATCGCCCAATAGATTTTTTTGCAAATCGGTTCGGAAGCTTATTTTTCGGTTTTCGTTTAGGTAAAATGCGCCCAAACCATCCAAAATTAATAAGCCGTCGGTGAGCAACGTATGTTTAATATCCTTTACTTCGGCCATTAGCCACTCTGCTGCTGCGCTATAACTTAACTCTTGCTTATAGGCAATATAATTAATTAATAAGCCATCGTCTCGGGTAAGCGAGGCGTTAAACGCAACAGACTTTGAAGGCGGGTAAACCCTTTCTTTTGGGTAATCGATTTCTGCCGATTGGTAGTTTGACACAAACCCACCCAATTCGGGCACAATTACGCAATTGTGAAGATAAAGTAAACTCGAAATATAGTTACTCAGTACAGACATTCAAACCCTCTTTTTTTGTGCTAAATTCCACTATGCAATTTAGCACTTCCTTGGTTCATTTTGCAAAAATTTGTATCAAAAAACAAAAAGCTGTTTTGGCCACACATAGAGCCAAATACCAGTTGTTTTCTAATTAATCATATCGAACCCCGTGTAACTCTGTAACACTTCGGGCACTTTTATGCCCTCGGGTGTTTGATAATTTTCGAGTAATGCTGCCAGAATACGTGGCAAAGCAAGGGCACTTCCATTAAGTGTATGCGCGGTTTGGGTTTTCTTTTCGCCAGTAGGTTTAAATCTAAGTTTCATACGATTAGCCTGATACGATTCAAAGTTGGACACGGAACTCACCTCGAGCCATTTTTCCTGTGCAGCAGAATACACTTCAAAGTCGAAGGTAAGTGCGGAGGTGAAGCTCAAATCGCCACCACACAAACGCAAAACGCGATATTGCAGCCCCAGCTTATTGATGAGTGACTCCACATATTCAACCATTTGATCGAGAAGCTGATAACTTCTTTCGGGGTGCTCTACGCATACGATTTCTACTTTATCGAACTGGTGCAGGCGGTTCAGCCCACGTACATCTTTCCCGTAACTTCCTGCTTCGCGCCGGAAACAGGGTGTGTATGCTGTATATTTAATGGGAAAATCGGCTTCGTTGACAATGCAATCGCGAAAAATATTTGTAACGGGTACTTCGGCTGTTGGTATCAAGTAAAGGTCGTCTTCTGTTACATGGTACATTTGCCCTTCTTTATCGGGGAGCTGTCCGGTGCTAAAAGCGGAATCTTCATTTACCATAAGTGGAGGCAATACCTCGTTAAACCCGGCCTTTTGCGCTTCGTCTAGGAAAAAATTAATTAACGCTCGTTGCATTCGGGCGCCTTTGCCTTTATATACCGGGAAACCGGCTCCGGTAATTTTATTTCCTAATTTAAAATCGATAATATCGTACTTTTCTGCCAGCTCCCAGTGTGGAAGCGGTTTGCCATTGAGTATAGCGGGTTGGCCACCTTCACGCTCAAATTGGTTGTCGTCTTCACTTTTGCCTGGGGGTACGCTTGGGTGAGGCACGTTGGGTACTTCTGTGAGTAATTTATTTAAGTGCACTTCCACTTCGCGTAGTTTGGTTTCCAGAGCTTTAATATCATCTTTGAGTTCAGATGTTTTTCGTTTTGCAACCTCTGCATCTTCTTTTTTACCTTCTTTAAACAGTTGGCCAATTTCTTTCGAAATTGTATTCATTTGCGATTTACTGGCGTCGAGGTTTTTTTGAGTATCGCGTCTGTATTGGTCTATAGAAACAATTTCGTTCATAATCCGTTGTGCGTCAAAGTTTTTCACTTTAAGGGCCTGGACAATTTGTTCTTTATTTTCGTTGATATACTGTACAGATAACATATGAAGAAGATTAATAAATTATACAAAACAAAAAT
>JAWOEM010000290.1:0-7307 GCA_046482785.1 Salinivirgaceae bacterium | reverse complement strand
ATCACATTGAGCGGAACTGTAACAGCATTTTTCTTTTGATAATCGTTTATGGTAACCACAGCAAGTGTATTGGGAGTAAGATTCAACCCATGCGGAGGTCTGATGTCGATACCAAAGGTACGCGAACCCGGATCAATTACTTGCTCTACTGCAAAAACGGGTTTATAAAAATCTGCGCCAATAGAAGTAATGGAAACCTGCGCTGTATCTCCTTTTGAAACTTGCCCGAGGTAAGCCTCCGAAAGCTTCGCTTTAATTTTCATATCGCCCAAGCCAACTACACGAATACCCGATTGAACGGCAGCGGCCATTTCTCCTTCTTTAAGCATCAGTTGGTCGACCATTCCACTTAGTGGCGATATAATTTTTGTCATTTCCAATTGCTTTTTCAGCACATCCAATTGCCGCTCGGCAGATTCCTTATTGGTTTTGGCTTGTAAATACTGAATTTCTGAGCCAATTTCCTTTTCCCAAAGGCGCTTTTGTCGTTCAAAAACCGTTGTCGCCAGTTCCAGTTGCGTTTTTAACGCATCAATTTGTCGCACTATAAGATCATCATCTAACTGAGCCAGCAAGGTACCTTTCGACACTTGTTGGCCTTCTTTCACATACACGCGAGTGACAATTCCCGACATTTCGGCAGGTACAAACACATTATTATCGCTTTCTACAGTACCTTTTACCTCAACATAGTGTTTAAAAAGGCCTGCATTAACTTTCTTGGTTTTCACATATGTTTTATTCACGTGCTCATCGAGTTTGCCTTCTTGCGCAAGCTCGCGCTCCAATTCAGAAATTTGAGCAGTTATTTTTTCACGTTCACTTTTCAGCTCGCGCAGCTGCTGCGTTTTATCAGTGGTACACGATGTGCCAATAAACACGGCCACTACAATTAAAATAATTCGGTTCATTACGTTTAGAGTTTAAATTCTTATTAAGGGTTAATCGTTTATAGGTTCATACGGGTGCGAAAGTTTGTCGAGGCCGGCCTTGGCTTCAATAAGTTGCATAACAGATTGAAAATAATCGCCCTGCGCTTGCAAAAACTGTGTTTGTGCTTGCGACAAATCGAAACTTGAAGCCACGCCCTCTTTATTCTTCATTTGTGTTTTTTCGAAAATACGCCGCGCCAGTTCCATGCTCGACTTATTATTCAAATAGGTGTTTTTTGCCGTTAGGTACTGATTTAGTGTATTTCTGTACTGAATTTGCAGCCCACTAGTTGCCTTTGCCTTATCGAGCCGGGTTTGTTCCAGCTCAATTTCTTTCTGTGCCACCTTCGACATACGTCCCCAGCTAGAGAAAACCGGAATTTCGACCGAAACACCAACTACATCGGGTGGAGTAAGATTGAAGGAATTATCGTTAAAATTTTCCTGATGATTGTAAAATGCGGCAACCGTAGGTAAAAAATCGGCTTTACTGTTTTTCAAGTCCAGTTCGGTAAGTTTCTCCTGAGTCTCAAGCAACTGAAAATTAATATTTTGTGTCACATCAAAATCAAACCCCTTAGCAGTAAGCACCTCGTTATGAGTGAGAACATCCTCAAGTTTATCGCTTAGCCTTAGCGGGTGCTCAAGGCTCATACCCATCGAAAGTTTTAGCATTTCCCGTGCTGTTTGAATTTGCAACTCCAGATTTTTTTTCGATGTTTCAATTGTAGCAGCCGTCAGCTTAAGCTGATCAACATCGGTATTTTCGACAAACCCCTCCTCGTACATCGCTTCCATTTCGGTAACAGTCGTGTTGGTCGCTTCTAAAATATCGTCGAGCACTGCCATACTTTCTTTGGCAATAAGAACGCCGGAGTAAGCATTGGTAATCATTTCTTCCAATTCGGCCACCGATTGTTGTTCCATGTATTTGGAAAGATGCTGGTAGGTTTTTGAGGCCTGCAAACCAACAATGTACGAGCCATTAAAAATGAGCTGAGTAAGCGTCACGTCCATTGTAGCGCCCCAACGAATATCGTCTTTCGAAACCGTTTCGGTAGGCATATTTGCCAAAATACCCTGCATTTGCTCATCGGTAAGCACCCCAACAGAATTAAGCGAGTAATATATCGGGTTAAACAGAGCGCCTAAATCGGAAAACTGCTCCAGCGTTTCGGGAACGGTAAGCATGTAACTATAGTCGAACTTGGCAGAAATTTGCGGCAAACCAATAGCGGTTGTCTCCCAAACTTTTTTGCGGGCTTTGGTAACTTCGAGTCGGGCTTTGGCCACATCGTAATTATTTTCCCGCGCATAATCGATAGCCTCCTGAAGCGTAAATACACTATCTGCCTTTTCTTCAGGCTCCTGCTGCGCCTGCCCAAAAAAGGGCAACATTAAAAACAAGATTAAAACAAATAAATTTCTCATGGTTTTAGGTTAATTAGAATTGATAATGGTTTTTCCTCTCCTCAAAATAGGCAATGCCTTTCTCATTGGCTATTCCGCGAATATGGTTTTCAAACATGGTTTCAAATATTAAATCGAAAGTAAATTCCTTTCCTTTGAAAAAATTCTCGTCGTGCACATCCTCAATTTTATTGATATACAAAGTGGCCACCACTTCTGCATTTATTTCTTTGCGAAACAGCCCCTGACTTATCCCTTGCTGCAGGTTTCGATAAACAGCTTTATAGGCAAATTTTTGCGATTTCTCCACATGCCGACGAAATATTTCGGGATAGTATTTCTTAAGGTCGAAGGTAACTGTTGGCGTAAAAAGTTTCACCTCTTCGCTAATGAGCTGACTCATTTTTAACAGAGCATCAATAGCATTGACATCATTTTTTGTGCACTCTTCCAGCAATGCCACCTCGCGTTGATAGGTAAAATCGAGTATCTTCTCGATTAAATCATTTTTATTGGTCACAAACTGGTAGAGTGTTTTTTTTGATACGCCCATTGCCTTCGCAATATCGTCCATCGACACACTGCGAACGCCATATTGGCGAAACAGCCTTGCCGATTCAATAATTATTTCGTTCAATTTTTCATCCATAGTTCAAGAATTCGGAAACGTTTTACACATATAATGTTTCTTACGAACAAAATGTTTCGCAAAACCTATTCCAAATTTGCATCCCAGACGTTAACAGAAGGTTAACCGGAGAAAGTTCGGTAGTGAATTGACATTATTGGTAGCTGAACGACGAAAAAAAGGACATGAAGCCACTTTTGCAAATTCAGGTAAATAGTATATACTAAAAAAAGGGGTGCTGTATTGGTATTTTGAATAATACCGGAGACCCCAATTTACGTTTCTGAGATCATTTTTTTTCTGGAACCAACCATTGGGGAGTTGATTCATACAAAACGAATATCGATACATATGAATTCGACATATCTCAATTTGATTAAGTACGATAAAGAAAAAACGAGCTTATATTATTGACTACTCCAATACAGTAACTTTCATCATAATATCATTTACAGGCCGATCTGCCTTATTGGTGGGTTGTGCCGCAATGGAATCGATAACGTGCAAACCCGAAACCACTTCTCCAAAAACAGTATATTGTCCATCGAGGTGAGGTGTTCCGCCAACTGTAGAATACAACTCTTTTTGTGCTTTTGTGAAAGAGAATGGCTTATAATCGGTTGAAGAAATCACAATTTCACTCAGCTTTTCGTACATGGCGTTTACGGAGTCGAATGAATTGGCACGCTGCAACGAATCGATGCGTTGGTAATATGCCTTATTCTCGGGTTTACGCAGGTAGTTATTGATAAGCGTATTCAACTGACGCTGATTTGTTTTTTGCTCAATTTGTTCCATAACTGCCTTCGGCATTACCTTCCCTTGCACAATATAAAACTGCGAACCGGAACTACGTTTTTCGGGATTTGCACCATCGCCAAGTCGTGCGGCAGACAATGCACCTTTTTTATGATGAAACGCCGTATCGAATTCGGCTTCGATTGTGTATCCGGGACCTCCGTTCCCCAATCGAGCATCTTTTGGAGCACCTTTCGATTGCGGATCTCCACCCTGAATCATAAACCCTTCAATTACACGGTGAAACAACAAACTATCGTAAAACCCCTCGGAGGCAAGCTTCAAAAAATTATCGCGATGCAATGGTGTTTCGTTATACAGCTCCACTACCATATCGCCGTAAGGAGTAGTTATTTCAACTTTTGGCCGAGCTTCGTTCTGTGCAACGGCAAAAATACTAGCAATTAAAAACAGGGCTACAAAGGAAATTCTGGTTATCATAATGAGGGCATTTTATCGTTAAAATAGTCTACAACTTCTTTTTTTAGTAACAGTTCGGTTTCATGTGTGCCGGGAAGTGGCCTATTAGGATTGGCCACATAATAAGGCACAGGGCTTTGCGTTTCTATGGCTTTATAGTAATCGTGCCGCGACAGTAATGTAGCACTGCCCAACTCAATCAAATCCAATTTTTCATCTTTGGTATACTGCTTAAACCCTTGTCCACTTTCGTGGATGCCGATTAAAAACAAAAAGTGAATTAAGTCATTTTCAATTTCCATACGATCGGCAATCGTTGCCATCTGATCTTCTATGGTAAGATTATCCATAACACAAATTATTTATTACGCATCTTCAAATTCAAAAAACCTCGGTCTAGCCAATTATAAGGCATTTTGTTGATCCAAAGATAAAGAAAAAACGTGGTTAGTACTCCCAAAATAGACCCAAACACCACATCATTTAAAAAATGCAGGTTAAGGTAAATGCGTGATAGGCCTGTGAACAAAGCGAGACCAAAGAACACCAATTGCAATGCGGGCTTTCTATGGGCTAAATAAATAGATAGCACCATAAAAAAAGCAAAGGCGGTGGTGGTGTGCCCCGAAGGAAAACTATGGTTGCTCCGCATGGCTACATCTAGCACCTGATCGATTTCTAAACCAAGTTTTTGAAAAACATAAGCCGGGCGGTGCACATGGTCAAAAACAAGCCGTTTGAGCACTTGAGCAAAAAGCCCTGAAAGCAAAAAACTACTCATCGATAAAATTGCGAACCGAATACGATAAAAGCCAAGTAAAACACTCAGTACAGCAATCATTACACCATCGCCAAATAGTGTAATATACTTAAAAAAGTAGTCGCCTGCACCAAAATGACAACCATTGGCAAGCTGCTGCCAGTAGATTTTGTCCTGAATAAATAGCAGCACGGTAGCTGCAATAACCCACAATGTGAGCAAACCGAAAAAATACCGTTGATTTCTAAAAACTGTTAACATACCAAAACCTTTTATTCATTGACCAAAAGCGGCCTAAAATTAACAAACACAACTTCACCATTAACGCAGCACATATGTAAACGGCTTTCGCCGACAATCCAATAAAGAGGCCAAACCTTAAAATTCGCCTCAAACAAGGCAATTTATGGCTATGCAAATATGCCAAAGGTCGGTGCTTGCGGATTTCCCATCAAAAAAACAAAAAAAATATGTAAGTTTGCCACGGTTTTAAATGAAATTTCCGCATGCAGTATTTCAAATCAAATATCGGCATACAAACTATTATTGCACTTCTTTCTGCGTTGCTGTTTATTCCCTATTTGGGGCAGGTTCATTTGCTTGACTGGGATGAAATAAATTTTGCAGAATCGGCGCGCGAAATGATTGTTTCGGGCAATTACTTAACCGTTCAGGTAAATTTTGAGGCATTTTGGGAGAAACCGCCCCTTTTTATATGGATGCAAGTGCTTTCAATGAAGATTTTCGGCATTAATGAGTTTGCAGCTCGTTTCCCCAATGCCATTTGCGGAATACTAACTCTTCTGGTGCTGTTCAACATAGGCAAAGCACTATACAACAAACGCTTCGGCATTTTTTGGACACTCGCTTACGGTGGTTCCATATTACCGTTTTTTTATTTCAAATCAGGCATAATCGATCCGTGGTTCAACTTATTCATTTTTCTGGGCATCTATTTTTTATTGCGCTACTTTAGGGCAGCCCACATCAAATTTGCAATTTTGGCGGCAGCATCCATTGGGCTGTCGATACTCACAAAAGGCCCGGTAGGACTGCTAATTGCCGGACTATCATCCCTTATTTACCTCATCATTATCCGTTTCCGCATCACTGTAAAGTGGAGCCATTTTATTGCCTTCACACTAACCACTGCCTTTGTTGGTGGCTTTTGGTTTATTTTGCAAATACTCAATGGCAACTATAGCATTATTGTGGATTTTATTGAGTACCAAATACACCTCTTTAGCAAAGAAGGAGCTGGCCACGGAGGTTTTCTGTTCTACCATTTTGTAGTTCTGTTTTTTGGCGTATTCCCCGCCTCAATATTTGCACTTAAGGCGTTCAGTAAAAAATACGAATCCACACTTACCGATCAAATGCGTTTGATGATGGTGGTGCTCTTTTGGACTGTACTCATTTTATTCACCATAGTGAGTACTAAAATTGTGCATTACTCATCGATGTGTTACTTTCCTCTAACCTATCTGGCAGCATACATTATGTATCAGATACACGAGGGCAAAACAAAGCCGGCTAATTGGGTAAGATTTACAATAAATGGATTGGCAGTCCTTTACGTAATTTCCATTGGCATAATCCCCTTTCTTGGAAAAAACGCGACACACCTTCATGAATGGGTTCAGATAAAAGACCCGTTTGCAGTAGCCAATTTACAAGCAAATGTATTGTGGAGCGGATGGGAAGGCCTTACAGCAATGCTGCTGATTGGCACTATTATTTTATTTAACGTATACTGGAGAAAAGGCAAATTCACGAAAGCATACAGCTGGCTCTATGGTGGCACAGCCATATTTGTATTTTTTGCTATGATTATTTTCACACCAAAAATCGAAGGTTATACGCAACATGCCCTTATCGAATTTTATAAAGAAAAATCACACGAAGATGTTTACCTGGAGCCTCTGGGGTACAAAAGCTATGCGCACTATTTCTATGGAAAACGCACCCCACATAAAACGGGGAAACCCATTACCGAAAAATGGCTTCTCAAAGGAAAAACCGACAAGCCAACATGGTTTATAGTTCGACTCCCCAAAAAGGAAAGATATTTGAAGTGGTACCCCTACTTAAAAGTAATGGACGAAAAAAATGGTTTTGTGTTTCTTTACCGCGAAGCCCAAACATCCAAATAAATAAAATATGATTAACAATAAAAAAGTAACCGTAGTACTCCCTGCTTGAACGACACAAGGCTAATCAGCATGATTCTCAAATTGTGAAGATATCAATATGATATTCGGTAAAAGATATTTTGAAGAAATATTTAAGAAAGAAGATCCTTGGAGGTACTTCTCATGTGAATATGAACATAAAAAATACGTCAGGCAGATAGAGGCTG
>JAWOEM010000251.1:0-2546 GCA_046482785.1 Salinivirgaceae bacterium | reverse complement strand
CCCTTGGTCGGTGTCTTCAATTCGAAGAATGAATTTTCCGTTGTGTTTTCTGGCAAATAAAAAATTAAAAAGAGCTGTTCTAACTCCTCCTATATGCAATGGCCCCGTTGGACTTGGGGCAAATCTTACTCTTACGCTCATACTACTTTATTTATTTTAGTTAAAAAATTCGTCGTCAAAATCCTTTCCGTGTTCCTCTGTTTGGCTTCCTTCTGTTTTGCAATCTAACTTCATGTAGAAATTTTCTGGTTCCGGAAAAGTATCTTTCGGAGAAATGTTAAGTGTAGAATCTGCATGTACTTTCTGCATGAAAAGTCCATAAATTGGCAAAGCCATGTTCGCTCCTTGTCCGAGTGAGATGCCGTCGAAATGTATTGAACGTTCTTCACCTCCCGTCCATACTCCTGCAACCATTTTTGGTACAATGCCCATGAACCAACCATCCGATTGATTGTTTGTGGTTCCTGTTTTTCCACCAATTTCACCTTCTAGCTCGTATTTGTAGCGTAAACGAATGCTTGTTCCTTCATTTACAACTGCTTGAAGTAGGTTAATCATTAGGTAGGCAGCGTTCTCTGAAATGGCTTCGTTTTTCTGCGCTTTAAACTCCTCCAGAATGTTTCCGTTTTTGTCTTCAATTCGTGTAATGAAAATGGGACTGGTGTGAATTCCCTTGTTTGCATAGGTTGTATAGGCACTCACCATTTCGAATAAACTAAGGTCGGCAGATCCAAGGGCAATTGACGGAACTTCGGGTATTGGGCTTTCAACTCCCATTAGGCGCACGATATCAATTACTGCTTTTGGCTTGAATTGTTGCATCAGCCATGCGGAAATATTGTTTATCGAATGTGCTAATCCGGTTTTTAGCGTAACTGTTTTTCGTTTGAAACGATCGGGGCCAACACTTTCAGGTGTCCATGTTTCCCCTGTTGGTAATGTAATTGTAACGGGTACGTTTGGCACTTTGTAGCATGGCGAGTACCCCTCCTGCATTGCTAATGTGTAAAGAAAGGGTTTAAAGGTTGAGCCCACCTGCCTTCTCCCACCGGAAATATGATCGTATTTAAAGTGTTTAAAATCGATTCCTCCCACATAGGCTTTAACATGTCCGTTTTTTGGGTCTGCAGCCATAAAACCACTTTGTAAAAAATGTTTGTAGTACCAGATGGAGTCCATTGGAGTCATTGTAGTGTCAACTTCCCCATTGAGCGTGAATACACGCATTTTAGTAGGTGTGTTAAATACTTTTTCGATCTCTTTCGATGATACATTTCTGCTTCGCATGTTCCCGTATCGAGTACAACGCTTCATCGATTGTTTCATAATCGACTTTATTTGCTCGTGATCCAGATCATCACTAAATGGGCCTTTCCGATTGTGCTTTTTTTCTTCAAAAAATGCAAGCTGCAAATCTTTACTCATGTGTTCCCAAACTGCCTCCTCGGCGTACCGCTGTATTTTCGAGTTAATTGTGGAGTATATTTTTAGTCCGTCGGTGTACAAGTTGTATGGCTCACCATCGGGCTTAAAATTCTTGTTACACCACCCATACACAGGGTCGTCTACCCAGGAAGCCGAGTCGCTCTTAAACCGCTCAGAATTTTGGTAATTTTGTTCGAATGGGTTGGGCTTGTTTAATTTTAGTCGTAAATACTCTCTAACATATGTGCCCATTCCTACATTGTGATCCTGTACTTCAAAACTTAATTCCAATGGTTTATTACTGAGTGTATCATATGATTTTTCTGATATAAACTCGTATTTTCTCATTTGGTTTAATACAACATTTCGGCGCTGTTGTGCGCGTTCAGGATTTTGAATAGGACTGTAGTATGAAGGTGCTTTTAATACTCCTACAAGAGTTGCTGCTTCATTAATAGTCAGGTTTTTGGGTGTTGTATTGAAAAAAGTTTTTGCTGCGGATTTTATTCCAAATGAGTGATTGCCAAAATATACTGTATTGAGGTACATCACCAAAATTTCTTCTTTCGTGTAGTTCTTTTCTAGTTTAACGGCAGTGACCCACTCTTTAAACTTTGTAAGCCCTATATTTGTGTAATACGATAGTTTCGAATTGTAGCGGGTCGTGTCGCGCGGGAACAGGTTTTTAGCCAATTGCTGCGTTATTGTGCTACCGCCGCCCTTATTTGACCCGGTCATTAGTCCGTAGAAAACACGGGCCAGTGCAATGCCATCTATTCCGGCATGTTTTTCAAAACGATAATCTTCTGTTGCAATCAGTGCATTTACAATGTTTGGTGATAGGTCATCGAAATTAATGTACGTTCTAAGTTGAATGTAATAATTGCCCAACAATACATTATCTTCGGTATATACCTGCGATGCAACATTATTATCGGGGTTTTCAAGATCTTCGAATGTGGGCATAAACCCCATTTTTCCACTTGCAATAAGCATAAAAAGGATAGCAAGCCCTAATATCGGTAGTGCCAATATACCCCAGAATGGAATTATATATTTTAACGCTCCTTTGTGTTGTTTTTTTTTCGATTGAGTTTCAGCCATCGTCTTGTACATTTAGT
>JAWOEM010000236.1:0-2690 GCA_046482785.1 Salinivirgaceae bacterium | reverse complement strand
AGCCATAAAGTTGATGCCCCAAAAGCGGATAAATACAATTGGCTCCCACACCAATGTCGAGCCCTTTGATGTTATGACCTTTGGGAATTTTTCCATAATTGGAGTTGCGTAAAATATCGGCCAAATAATGCAAATAATCTGAGCGTCCCGGGATGGGCGGACACAAATAGTTTTCGGGTATATCCCAATGTGCTATGCCATAATCCGCTTTTAAAATGGCCTTATTAAGTAATTTAACAGCTGTAGCGTTGGCAAAGTCGATTGTTTGCAATCCTGCTCGCCCTTCCTTCACAAATGGCTCCAGCTCTGGTATCTGTGTAATGAGCGTGGGGAAATCGTACGGGTTATGATGTTTGTTCCGTTCGTGCATACGTGGTTTATCATCGGGTTGAACCGCCTTGTTAGCTTTCTTGCTTTTCATTGGTGTGGCGCATTTTAATTTGTAATCCTTTTAAAAAATTCCTCAGATACTGATCTTTGCATTGTCTGAATTGCTTTTGCGTTGGTTTTCGGAAAAATGCACTCAACTCGTGTTTACTCATTTTTACACCTGCCAAATGATAGGTAGCCAGCATATCGTCATCGCGGTAGTTTAGCGCAATTTTCAATTTCCGCAAAACAATATTATTGGTCAGCCGCTTTTCTGGAATTGGTACCGTGGCTCCCTCTATCAGACCTCGTTTTTCAATAATTAATCCATTTAAAAAAGTGGCAAGGTATTGATCCTCAATTGCGCGAATTTCCGGGTCGTCGTCCTTTTTGAGCCATTGGCTTATTTGCGAACGCGTAACATTAAAATCTGCTTTCGCAAATATTCCAATCATTTGTTCGTCGCTAAAATCGAAAATATAACGAACACGACGAATGATGTCATTATTATTAATCATAAACGAAAGAATTAAATTCAATTGCCATGAAGTATGAACTTCAATTGGCTACAAAAGTAATGAAAGAAAACTGTATTTAACGGAAAAACACTCTTTAGTGTCAGCAAGAAAACCCCTTGTTTTTCGAAGTCTTTGATAAGAAAACTTCGAGAAAAAGGCATGCGAAACTCAAAATCGTTGAGTTTACTGGTGTAAGTGATAAGAGTTTGAGTGAGTATAACGCAGAAAATCGGATTTGTTGACGAACACTATTTAGGTGTTGAATAGGACGAACGGACAAGCTTTTGAATGGTGCTTAGTTCGTTTTTGGTTAAATGCCGCCATTTGCCTAAAGGCACATCGAGGGTAATATTCATAATTCGCACACGCTTCAATTGAACTACCTTATAATCAAGTGTTTCGCACATTCTCCTGATTTGTCGGTTTAACCCTTGCGTTAGAGTAATACGGAAGGTAGTACGATCGATTTGTTCTACATGACATTTGCGTGTAACGGTTCCTAAAATCCGTACTCCGGAACTCATTTGGTCGATAAATGAACGTGTAATGGGTTTATTTACACGCACAACGTACTCTTTCTCATGAAAATTTCCAGCCCGCAAAATTTTGTTCACAATATCGCCGTCATTGGTAAGCAAAATTAAGCCTTCGCTGGGTTTATCGAGCCTGCCAATTGGGAAAATACGCTCGGGATAGTTGATAAAGTCAATAATATTGTCTTTTTCGCGTTTGGTATCAGTTGTACAAACGATACCTACCGGCTTGTTGAGGGCGATATACACACTATCTGGCTGTTGCGCTACGGATTTTCCATCGACTAGCACTACATCGGATTCCGATATTTTTGTCCCCAATTCAGGAACCTTGCCATTGATTGTAACACGCCCTTGCTCAAGAAGCGTATCGGCCTGTCGCCGAGAACAATAACCAACTTCACTTAAATATTTATTTATACGTATTAAAGGTTTTTCCATACATGGTTTTTCTTTATCAATTTCGTGAACACACAAATATTCGGGAGACAAAAATAGCAAAGTTATTCCATTTTGTAAATAACCCCGCCACCAGATGAAAAGGCCGTACGATTTTTATGTTTTTTTTTTGGGATCAGTTGAAAAAGTTGTGGAGTTTCTTCAATAAACTTTTTTTGTTTCAACTTAACGGCCGATATGTAAAAAAATCCCATATGTATTGTACGGAATACATATAGGATTTTCTATCAACTTTTCGTGGGTTTCTAATTGGAAACTATTACTCTTGTTCACCTAGAAAACGTTCGGCATCAAGCGCAGCCTGACATCCGGAACCGGCTGCAGTAACAGCCTGTCGGTATATTTTATCCTGCACATCGCCGCATGCAAATACGCCGGGAATATTGGTTTTTGTCGAACCGGCATCGGTAACAATATATCCTTCTTTATCGGTGGTAATAAATTGCGAAAACACTGTACTATTGGGCGTATGTCCAATAGCAAGGAAGAAGCCATCAATTTTTATATCAACCTCCTCTTCGTCGTCTTTGCCTCTGCGCTTAACCAATTTTGCTCCCTGTACAACATTATCACCGTAAATCTCTTTGGTTTCGTGCTCATAAAGAACTTCAATATTTTTCGTATTATCTACGCGCTTTTGCATTGCTTTCGAAGCTCTCATGTAATCTTTGCGTACAATTAGGTAAACCTTTTCAGCTAAACCGGCAAGATAAGTAGCTTCTTCGGCTGCGGTATCGCCACCTCCTACTACGGCAACTCGTTTGCCTTTATAAAAAAAGCCATCGCACGTGGCACATGCCGAAACTCCGGC
>JAWOEM010000231.1:0-3123 GCA_046482785.1 Salinivirgaceae bacterium | reverse complement strand
TATGATTGTTTAACAAAATAGGGTTGCTAATTGTGTGTGAAAATATGAAATGTAGACCGTTCAATGAAAAGGTTTTGTGCTTTTCTACCTGCATTTATTTAATTTGAATTGATTCCAAATAGATTATCCAAAAAAGCGAACTTTCGCATTTTGAAAACCAACGGTCAATAAAATTGTTATTCAATCAAATCATAAAACAGAACGAACCATGAACCTATTGAACAATAGAGAATATGCAGATATGCCATTAAAAAAAAGTGATTTTGGGAATAATCCCCATAAAGAGCTGAAAAAATGGCTATTAGAGGCGGAAGATGCCAGCATAATTGATAGCAATGCCTTTTACTTAGCCACGTCAGATCCTGAAGGACACGTAACGGCACGTATGGTTTTACTGAAAGAGCTTAAAAATAAACAACTAATTTTTTTTACGAATTACGCTAGCAAAAAAGGGAAGCAAATTTCGGAGAACCCACAAGTAGCTGCAACATTTTATTGGGCGGCTCTTAATCGGCAGATTCGTATTGAGGGGACCATCAAAAAACTCAGCCATACAGAAAATGATGCATATTTTAGTAGCCGACCAAGAGCATCGCAAGTTGCATCGGCGCTATCGGCGCAAAGCCACGAAATAAAAGACCGAAATGCCATTGAAGAACCATTTGTGAAAATGCTCAAAGAAGGCCGCCAGGTGCAACGCCCAGAAAATTGGGGTGGTTATGCCATTGAACCTTTCTACTATGAATTTTGGCAAGGTAGACCCAACCGGTTAAATGATCGGATTGTGTTTGAGTTGCACAATGAAAGATGGAAGAAGTTAAGATTAGCTCCATAGAATAAAAACTGCAAGCCGCTTAAATGTAAGTGGTTTGCAGTTTTTAGTTTTGCCCCCCTAGCAAGCTTAGAAAATCGAAATTACGATATGCTTGCCTGAGATGGAATTGAGCGATTTTGAATCAACTTTTCTATGGAAAAATATTCTTAGTCAGTTGGAATAGCCTAATTCAAGTCCAATTTTTTCTTTATATCCTTTGTCAGTGCGTCTTTGTGCATCATCATGCCAATGGTTTTGTATTTAAAAAAAGCTTCTGAAGCATAAAAGTAGCCGTTTTGCTCGTTAGTAGTGCCCCAGCTATTTTTCACCTTGAAGAAAATTTTCCCGTCGGAAGTCTTGTAATAGCCTGTAATATGCATTCCATGATCGTCTTGCGTGCGATAATCGTCAAAGGCTTTCTGGCGCATTTCCTGGGTAATTTCTTTTTCGGGAATCGGTTCTGAAAAATCGTACAGGCGTTCGTTCCGTTCTTTCTCACTCATGGCCTCCCACTTTTCTTTTTCGCTACCAGCCAAATTTTCAAGGTCGGTTTGCGGAACCAGTGCAATAGCATTGCGATGTGAAAATCCCTCTTCGCTAACATCTGATCCCCACAAAATGGTGTACCCTTGATCGAGAGCATAAATGGCTTGCTCGGTGAACTCGTCGAGCGGAAGGTTATAAAGTTCGCCAAACGCCCAATTGTCGGGCACTTCCATTATAAACTTGGTGTAAAACGGATGATGAGTAAATGATGAAAGCTCCACATAATTGTCGGGCACAATTCCCATAGCATCGCGAAACGATTCGGGCGTATACTTTTCACCTTTATAGGTAAATTCGTCCACATCTTCTCCCAGATAAGCATCCAGAATATTATCGTATGCCTTTATCCATGCTGTAGATAATTTCTTGTTTTTATTTTCAAGTACTGCATTCACGAAAGCTTCAAGCACGGCATCAAACTCCCCGTGTACGTGATTATCTTCGCCATATTCGAGTCCCGGGAATTCGGTTTCGGGCACTATTCCGTAAAGTTTTATCATATCCATTACATCGTTCGATTCGGCTCCAGGCCCAAATGTTATGGCTCCATGAAACCGTATATAATCAATGGCGCGCTCGTGATAATCCTTTTTCACCAGCCACATATCTGCCAAATCAACTGAATCTTTGCCCATACGTAATAATTCAGACTCTAAAAACGAAAGTCCGCTAAAAGACCAACAAGTACCTGATCGGTACTGGTTTTTCATGGAAGTTGCAGGTAAATCGACCACTTTGGTTAGTTCATACCCGGCTACATTTACCGATTTCTGAGCATGAACCGAAACCATTGAGCTAATTATCAAAAAGCTCAAAAGGAATTTTAATTGCTTCATAGTTTTTCTAAATGATAAAAAGTAACTGTCTTTCTAAAAAAAAAGCGTACAACGAATTTTGGTTTGCCTAAACCAAAATTCGTTGCACACTATCGTTCATCTTATTTCGACTCCTTTTCAGAGTCTTTTTTCGAAGCCATTGCTTTAAGCTGCTGATATTTAGCATCAATATCATCAACTGCACGTTTTACCAAATCATTATAGTAACTGGTACCATTATCTACAGCTTTATTGATTTCCCGACCAAAATTTTTCTGCGATTCATCAATTTCTGTCAATAATGTAGACACTTTCTCTTTGCCCTCTTCTTTATGAATTGCAAGGTATTGTGCAATATCTTCAGAAAGACGTTTGTACTCATTTCTGATTCTTTTCTTTACTTCTCTTTTACTTGCCATTGTTTCTTCTTTTAAATTGTGAAAATATAGATACGAATATAAATAAAATAACCCACCAAACAGCAAATACAACCATAAGCATTTTGATATTCTGCCACCAAGTAAGACCTTCGAAAAGGTTTAGCAAAAACACAATAACTGCAATAATAAGTGCTGCACCGGTAGCATTTTTAATGTTTTTTTTCATTTTTTTGAATTTCTTTAATCGCTTAAACTACAGTATTTTTGTAGCGGAAACTTTTTCGGGATGAAGTTTATTTTCGCTTTCGGCAATAATTGAAGCAATAGCCGAATCGCCGGTAATATTCACCACTGTACGCAGCATATCCAGAGGGCGATCGACGGCAAAAATAAGTGCTATTCCAGCACTGGGTACACCAATAGATTCGAGAACAATAACCAACATTACAATTCCGGCACTGGGCACAGCTGCCGACCCAATGGAAGCCAATGTAGCCGTTAAAACAATGGTAAGTTGCTGACCAAGTGTAAGATCGTACCCGAAAACAATTGAGATAAATACAGCTGC
>JAWOEM010000168.1:0-2577 GCA_046482785.1 Salinivirgaceae bacterium | reverse complement strand
TTAAAACCGCAGCATACATAGGGTATGTGAGGATTTTAAATTTGAGCAACAACGCAGATATCGGACATTATGGACAAACACTAGGGCTAGTGTTCGTCAATAAACTCCATTTTCTGCGTTACACTTACTCAGACCCGCATCACTTACATCAGTAAACTCAACGGTTCTGAGTTTCGCAAGCCTTGAAAATGAAGTTTATTCACTGAACACCCACTACTTTATGGACAATCACTAGGGCTAGGGGCAAAGCTGATTTTTCAGCAGTTCGAACTTTGAAAACCTATTTATATCGACTCCACCAAATTACTAACTACTCAATTACCCAACTACCCAATTACTCAATTACCCAATCACTTAACCACCCAATCACCAATCACTAATTAAAAAACTGTTCCATTCCTTCGGAATACTCCACTTTAAAAGGAGTTTCGTCTGTTCCGCTGAGAATAAAGTAGGCTTCCAGTTCAGGAGTGTTTTCCACTATATCCATCGATGCATGATACCCGAGAACCATAAATGCTGTGGCATAGGCATCGGCGCTCATGCAACTGTTGGCAATAATCGAAACACTTAGCAGATTGTGTTGCACCGGGTATCCGGTTTTGGGATTAATGGTATGCGCATATTTTTTCCCGTTTTTAACGTAAAATTGCCGGTAATTACCCGACGTAGCCAACGATTGCCCTGAGATATGAAGAATGCGCTGCAATTTTCTGTCTGTTAGTGGGTTATTTTCCGTTGGTTCGTCTATACCAATGCGCCATCGCTCATTGTCCGGGTTTTTCCCCTTTGTGCGCACCTCGCCACCAATTTCCACCATATAGTTTTCAATGCCTTTACGTTCCAACAGCAGCGCCGCTTGGTCTACCGAATACCCTTTGGCAATGGCACTGGCATCTAACTGAATATCTTGGTGTTCTTTAATAATTTCGCCATCCATGATGGTCACTTTTTCGTACCCAATTTTTTCGAGCAACGATTTTATGGCAGCCGAATCGGTATTTTGGGGTTCGGTAAACCCAAATCCCCATGTATTAACCAGCGGGGCTACGGTTATATCGAACGCTCCATATGTATGCTTCGAAATTTCCAACGCACGGTTGTAAACGGCCATAAAATGATTGTCGAGCACCACCGACGGGTCGTTTTGGTTTACTCTACTAATTACCGAAACTTCGTCGTATGTACTCAACGATTTATCGATGCGGTGCATATTGTCTTTCAATTCCTGATGGTAATCTTTTCCATTGGGCGATTCGTACGTAATATGGTAAAATGTACCATGTGCCTGTCCTTGGTTTTTAATTACTTGCGTTTTATCTGTTTGGCACGATGTCAGTACCATTATTGAAAATACAAAAACGATTAGTCTCATTCTATTTATATTATTAATGATGAGTTTGTCATAAAAAAGCTTTTATATGGTTTTCAGCTACTTTTTTCCTATGCCCTAAAGCAAGTATGTGGCAGAAAACCAGTCATCCTTTAGGGGGCGGGGCAAAGCTGATTTTCAGTATTTCGTAATTTGAAAACCTTTTTATACCGACCTCAATGATGTTACAATCCCATTTCCATGTGTAGTACACGCCGGAAATTGAGTTGTGTAATTATTAGATTATTAGGTTTTTGCGGCCAATGTCTTTGGCAAATTCTGATTTAGAAAATATTCTCGTTTTTTAGTCGATCCAATATTATTTTAAACCACACCGTGTAGTTGTCCGGGTTAACCCTTACATCGCGCAAAAGTTCGTTTACCGACATCCATTCCCAAGCATGCACTTCATCTTTATTGATGTTGGGTTCGCCATCGTAGTGACCAAAAAACACATGATCGTACTCATGTTCCGTTAGGTCGTTTTCGAAACGGGAATGGTAAATCACGTCCATTTCCTTTTTCAGTTCGCAGTCGAACCCCATTTCCTCCATAAGCCGACGGTGTGCAGCCTGCTCGGTCTCTTCGCCCGGTTTAGGGTGACTGCAACAGGTGTTGCTCCATAGGCCGGGTGTGTGGTATTTATCTTTAGCGCGTTGCTGCATCATCAGCTTTCCCTCTTTGTTCCATACAAATACAGAAAACGCGCGGTGTAAAATTCCTTTCTGATGTACCTCCAGCTTGTTTCCGGTACCAATTTCGTTGTCGTTTTTATCGACTAGTATAATATCATTTGTCATATGTCTATTTTTTTACGAAACGTGCAAGTTACATAATTTTTACTTTTCAACTCCTTTGTAGGGTGAAATGTTCGGAGAATTTATCATAATTTCAATTTTGTGAATATCTTTTTTTGCTTTTGATGCCAAAATCGTTCTCTGAGTGATAGAATAGAATAGATTGGCATGGCGTTTTTCCGCAAACGTTGGGATGAATTCATAATTCAGCCAGTTAGCAAGATCGAATTACAAATTCGGCTTAACGTTCCGTTTTCATGCACGTGTAAGTCGCGGTGTGAGTAACAGAATGGATTTGAATGACGTTCTTCTTATTATCCTGCTTGTTAATACCCTCACGCTGCGACTATTCTGCCGAATAAAACGGGCAAAATCTCCAAAAATGGCAAGTTGTTTGATCGGCATCAC
>JAWOEM010000071.1:0-3279 GCA_046482785.1 Salinivirgaceae bacterium | reverse complement strand
CCGGCTTTGGACCCCTCAATAAGTGCTCTTACAATAACCGATGGTGGAACTTTACGCCATCGCATTAGAATTAATTGCAACAATGAAATGCGAACACCCGAAACGAGTGCTGAAAACCACAATCCAATGGGCACGAAATAAAGAAAAATCCACAATACTACGATTATAGCTGCTATTACAACTAAATAAAAGGTTATTTCCATAATATCAATTTGTTAAATGTTTAACAATTAAGGTGTTCATTTCTACTTTTATAACTTTTACGGGCTGCTTTTCATCCACATAGGCATCGTATGAGCGCGCTTCGTAGCTTTTTCCATTAACGCGTATACGACCCATAGGATTTAGGCGCGATATACAAACGCCTTCGTCGCCGGGTTTTACTTCGTCGCTCAATTTTGTTTCCGAAACAACTCCACTAACGTTGGTATTAAGCATGAATTTCCGCCACGTTCCGGAGCGTAAAGCCCAAACAATGGCAAGCATCAAAAAAGCTAAAGTACCCCACAACACATAGTTTCCGGTGGTTACACCGAAACTTTCGTAAGCGAGATATATTCCGCCTGCCATAAAAAGTATTCCGCCTATTGCGGCAACAGTGGTTCCCGGAATAACCAAAAACTCGAGCAGTAGCAGTAATACTCCAACAAATATTAATAGTCCGACGGCTAATGTTGCTCCCATTATTCGATTGTTACAGATAATCCCCGATCGCGCAAAATATGATACATCGGTTTAAGAAAATCGTTTGTTCCCGATTTTATATCGCACTTTCCTTTGTAATGAGTGATAAAAGCGCATTGTTCAGCCTGTTCGCTCTTATGCGCACAAACATCAACCAATGATTTTATGACAAAATCGAAAGAATTAACATCGTCGTTGTGAAGTAGTAAGGTTTTTTGTCCTACTTGCTTATCAGCGGCTGTGTTCCGATTTTTGGGGTTTACATTTGAGTTTTCTAATGTCATAGTTTTAGTTGTTTACTTACGAAATAAAATAATTTGATTGTACCCATCATTAAAATTAGCGGCATCAACCAAGCGTAACAAAAGTAGACAATTTTTTACAAAATAGTATCATTTATTTCGACAAAACACCCAAAATCCGCAAGAAGAAATAGTGAAAAATCTTGTATTCTCAAGGATTCGACAAGTTGACTAAAGAATTAAACAGATAAAGTTTCAATATTTTCATACTTTTGTGAAAAAAAGAAATGAATTGTAGGCCAAATTGTGGCGCTTGTTGCATTGCTCCATCAATATCATCGCCCATTCCGGGAATGCCAAACGGAAAACCGGCCGGTGTAAAATGCATACATTTAGATGATAATTACGGGTGTAAAATTTTTGATTCGCCACTGAGACCGCTAGTTTGTGCGGAATTTGAGGCAGAAGAAATTATTTGTGGGAAAAATCGCGATGAAGCGCTCAAAACATTGACCCAATTGGGATTGTAGAAAACAGACGGCTAAACTTGGTTTAGCACCCAAAATCCGAAATCATAAAAATAATAGGTTACTGTATACTTATGCATTCAATAGTGCAATTGCAGCAGACTTTGCTCAACGGCAGAGGATTCGCAGGTTATAAATAGTTTTTCGCCAACAAATGCAATTCCTTCTGTCTGGTATTTATGCAAAGGGTTCAATTCATTTTTCATGAGCGGATTACTCATATCATTAAGTTGATATTTCCATAAAATGGGAACATATTTGTGATAGCCGATGAAGAAAATATGCTCGCCTTTCAATGCAGCGCCGGTAATTAAGCCCCCCGGATTAAAGTGCTGCGCTTTTTGAGCAACTTGCTCCCCTTTTTTTAACTTTAATTTGTACGCAGCGCTATTAAACGTCACCCAATCTTTTGTAAAAAGCCAGATTTCTTCATCAATCACCTCCATGGCCTCGCAGTCGAATGGTGTTTTCCGGTTCGCGAGCGCAAAGCTGGTTTGATCGAGATAGGAAAAACTGATTTCAAATGCCGGCTCAGCTTCTGTTTTAAGAATATCGGATAGTTCAACCGCAATAATTTTTAGGTTTTTTCTATTGCCTCTGTTGTTTCCAAAATCACCAATTAACAGGTACTTATCTGAAATTGCTAACGATTCCCAATCGTGATTTTTTACACCTTGAATTTCCACTGTATGCTCAATTTCTCCGGCATCATTAAATGCATACACTTCGTTTTGGCCTCCACTATCGTTAATTGTCCAAAAAAGGTCGTTATAAACAACCAACGCAGATGTTTCCTCTAGTTTATCGGGCAAAGGAGAAATAAGCGTAAATGATACCTGTGCATAAAATACGTTTAAAAGAGCAAATATTAAAAAAGTGGTAACAAATAGTTTCTTCATCATCTATAATTATAACATACTGATTATCTGCATTTTTAAAACAAAATTCATTCCATCGGCATCAAATAAACAATGGTTCGATTCTGCATATCGTATATTTCAATAATTTCTCGTTCGGTTTTTTGACGTTTTTTCAGCTCTTTATTAAATGCCTTATAGACTTTCATTGCACCGATAGCAATCGAAAAGCGACTTTTGTAGGGAAATGAAGAAGCGAGATAATCATTGTGTTTTATAGTCTTCACATTAAGCTCGGGCACCCTGTTTGCTCCAACTGTTTCGGGAACCATAAAACCTACATCGCTTCTCAACTCTTTTTTGGGCGTCTTGCGTGGATTATCGTGGTATATCACGCCCATATTTACAATTGGAACATCGGCAGCTTTAAGCTGTTCGACCATACCCTCTAGCATTGCTCCATTTTTGGCATAATCGCCCCGATATGATTTATAAACAAAATTAAATGGTTGAAATTTTATTTCCCGTATGGCTATTTTGTGCAAAACTCGATGAAAAAGAAAAAATCCGGCAACAAGTGCTACAAACACAATAAAAACAACCATTGGAATAAAGAAATAGTCTGATAAGATCATGTATTAAGAAATTTACTAATGATTTTCAGGAATAGTTTAAGCTTAATGGGTTTATAAATAATATCGTCGCACCCAACCCGCTGGGCTTTGTTTTCGATATCGGACATGTTAAGCGCTGTTTGAGCCACTACGGGAAGTTTCCGTTTTTTCTCCTTAATCAGTTCTGTAGCATCAAAGCCATCCATTACAGGCATGTTTAAATCCATGAGTACCAAATCGATATCGTTTCGTTCCAGAGCTATATCTACAGCCTCTTGTCCGTTGCGTGCACGCACGAGCTTAACTTCTGTTTTACGTAAAGCCTCAACCAAATACAAGTAATTGGCCTCAGTAT
>JAWOEM010000041.1:0-3853 GCA_046482785.1 Salinivirgaceae bacterium | reverse complement strand
ATTTTTTAACGCAGATAAAAATGAAAAGATCGATACTTGGCCCGAAAGATTATGCTTGACATGATACTAGGGTCATGTCAAGTTTGATATTTCGGGTAAGTTGAAGATATTTTCGTTTTTAGCAAGACAAAAAATGTGCGCATAGCAGCGTTCTGCAACCATTTTTTAACGCAGATAAAAATGAAAAGATCGATACTTGGCCCGTAAGATTATGCTTGACATGACACTAAAATTATGCGCCTTCACAATAAAAGTTCGAAATACAATCAATACAAAAAACCAAACATCCACAAAGGTATTTTATTGCGGAAGCCGTACTCAATATCGTCGGCAGCAATGTAAACATTGTCCTCATCCTTAATTTGTTCATTGGTTTTATTTTTTCCGCCTACCTCGAACAAGTATTTTTCATCAACTAAAAAATCTCCCCTTTTCGGATAGGTTACTTGGTGGCGGGCAGAGAGTTGATTAAGGAAAAAGGTTTCGCGTATATTTCCTTTATCAACCTTTAAATCGGCAAGTGCATAAGCAATGTTTGTATTCTGCAAAAATACTTTTTCGGGTTTGTTGAGATAGTTTATTCCGATTGGGTCTGTGGATAGCAGCTTAATAATTTGCGCTCTGTCAAGATACGACAGATATTTCAGGAGCGTCGGCCGGGTCAGATCTGTTTGCCGGGCTAACTTTTCGATATTGGGTTTGTAAGGAACAATGTGCGCAATAATGGATAGTAATTTCTTAATTTTTAGTGCGGAATGATAATCGATATGGTGAATTGCAGGCATATCAACTTCCAAAACAGTGTTAATGGTATTCATTAATTGCCTGATATAATTTCTTCCCGTATCGACCACAAACGGATAATAACCTTCTTTGAGGTACTGGATAAAAAGCGGAATAGGTTTAATGTGATTCAATATGTGGGAGGAAAATGCTTCATGCTTCGCCAATAAGTATTCAAGGGAAATGGCATCAATATCAATTTTGTGTACCAATAAGAGATATTCACGGAAAGACATTCCCGGAAGGTTAAAAACCAATGCCCGGCGGCTTAAATCATGTGATCCTTTGAAAATTTCCAGTATGGATGAACTTGAGAATACAATTTTTAAATTCGGGTGAAAGTCATAGATGTTTTTCAACTCTTGCGACCAATTGGGGTATTTGTGAACCTCATCTAAAAAAAGATATTGGCCACCCTGTTTCTCAAATTCTTCTACAAAATACACCAATCTGTTTTCTGTGAAATACACATCGTCCAGGGTTACATAAAGGCTAAGTGCTTCTTTTGTCACAACTTTTAGCCGTTGTAACAACATTATGGTTTTACCACTTCCACGTGCCCCTGAAATTCCAATTAAACGGTTATTCCAGTCGATTTCATCATACAAATAACGATGAAAGCGGGCAGGAACCCTGCGCATGGCTTCATTTGAAATACGAAACAACCTTTCCATTTTGTCTGTTCTTAAATATAATCGTAAACAAATATATGAAATATTCTAAAATTATCATTAATAAATTTATGAATTATCATATAAAAATCGATAATCGATTATTGATAAATATAATATAACTCAATAATTGGTTATTGAATAGGTGCAAAAGTAAAACCTTGCTTCTTCATTTTTAGTATTGCTGGTGTTTTTCTGCGGGGTGCTCGCAATAATAAAAGTTATTAAATTAAGTAGTGAGGGCTTCGCTTTGTCCTTTCGAGCGAACCCCTCACTTGTCATTTTCAGTATTACAGGCATTTTTTCGCATTAACAAGGGGTTGCAACCCCTTGTTTGCCGAGCGAAACCCTCACTTCTCGTTTTCAGTGTTGCAGGTGTTTTTTTACGCAGCACACGCAACAGAAGAACCTGTGAAATTCTTTTAGTGAGGGCTTCGCTTTATTGGTTTATCTAAATGTCCCATTACACAAAACAGAACAAATTGTTCTGAGCACCATTTAGGTAAATGCTATCGTGACTTGCTAATACAAAAAACCAAACATCCACAAAGGTATCTTATTGCGGAAGCCGTACTCAATATCGTCTGCGGCTATGTAGGCGTTATCCACATCCTGAATTTGTTCATTGGTTTTATTTTTTCCGCCTACTTCAAACAAGTATTTTTCATCAACTAAAAAATCTCCCCTTTTCGGATAGGTTACTTGGTGGCGGGCAGAGAGTTGATTAAGGAAAAAGGTTTCGCGCAATGTTCCCGGGTTAGGGTTTTCATTCAAACTATGCATTAATGTGGTATTATTCACATAGATTTTATCCGGCTTACGCAGCACTGATGTGCTTTTCCCTTGACGACTAAGTGTGCTAATTAGTCCGGAAACCGAAAGCAAGTAGATGTATCTGAGCAACATGTCACGACTGGTATTCAGTTTTTTACTAAGCGCAGTCACATTTATTTTAAATGGAACTGAATCTGAAATAATCATCAATAGCTTTTTCAACTTATAAGTGGTTTCATAGCTAATATTTTCGACCGCGGGTAAGTCGTTTTCAATAATAATATTAACCACATCTTTAAGCTTTGAGTAAAACAACGCATCTTTCTCGCGTACAAATGGGTATGCACCTTGTAACATGTATTCGCGAAAAATCTTCACTGGTTTTATTTGTTGATTTATCTCCATGGATATCTGCTCATGGTTTTCCAGTATGTCTGAAAGTGAAAAAAATGGCATATTTGTGCCATACATTAAGTTTTGATATTCGCGCAGCGAAAGCTCATGTAAATGATACACAGAAGCTCTACGACTTAAATCAGCTTTTGCTTTATTGATTTCCAATGCAGAAGAACCGGTTGCCACAATTTTCAACTCCGGGTAAAAATCATATATGTTCTTTAGTTCTACCGACCAGTTTTTATAACGGTGCACTTCATCAACAAACAAATATTTACCACCCAATTGCGCAAACTCCTCAACAAAGGCTGAAAGCGAATTTTTAGCAAAATAAATGTCATCAAGGGTCACATAAAGCGATTCGTTAAAATTCGTAAAATTTTCTTTGATATATTGCAATATTAGTGTTGACTTGCCTACACCTCGTTGCCCTTTCAAAATAATCAACCGACTATTCCAGTCAATTTCGGTATACAGGTACCGTTTAAAGTTAGTATCTGTCGCATTGAGTAAGCGAATAAATTTCTTTCGTAATGCTTCCATGAAGCAAATATACACAAAACGAAGTTTTTAACCTATATTATTAAATATTTTTGTAGGTTACAACCATCAAAATACTAATAAGTGTAAGCCTCCCTTCTTGTGTTTTAGCTGTGCTTGTGTTTTTTTGGCAGCACACACAACAGAATAACTTGTAAAGTTATTTCAGTGAGGGCTTCGCTGTGTCCTTCTCGAGCGAAACCCTCACTTGTCTTTTCAGTAATGCCGGGGCTTTTCATCTCTCAAGAGCCAGCGTATTTTTTTTGGGGCGGAAACGGCATAGCGGCTATATGCCGCATAGCCGTTGGTTTTTTTGCACAATCTGTCATCCGCTAAGCGCCACAAAGGCGCTATGCGGGGAGCGTCGCTGAGTTCTCTGATGAGCGAAGCCCTCACTTGTCATTTTCAGTATTGCAGCCATTTTTTCGCATTTAACAAGGGGTTGCAACCCCTTGTTTGCCGAGCGAAGCCCTCACTTCTCGTTTTCAGTGTTGCAGGTGTTTTTCTACGCAGTGCCAGCAACAGAATAACCTGTGAAGTACTTTTAGTGAGGGCTTCGCTGTGTGGTTCATCTAATGATAAATCCCGGTTTAATCGATTTTCTCAAAACAATATTATCTACTTTTCGTATATTTGAAAAAAATACTTTTATGCGAACAATACAGCTCAAAATAAATGATAAAGTTTAC
>JAWOEM010000539.1:0-3683 GCA_046482785.1 Salinivirgaceae bacterium | reverse complement strand
CGCAATTATCAGAAATAATTCCGCAATCAGAAGGTTCACATGTTTTGAGGGCAATTACCCCTACACCCATGAATTGCCCCAAAATAGTACTGAGCAAGTCCATATTGAGTGCATTGACCAATTGCCAAAACAGATAAACAGAGAAAAGCCCAACAAAAATGTTAATGGCTACGGTACCTTTAATCAATACAAACAATTGGTACATTAAGAATGCAACCAAAAGAATATCGAGAATATCAAGAAAACGTAGCGAAATAAATCCTTCAATCATGTGTTTGTGCGTTTAAAATATTGGAAACAACTTCAACCATTTGCACAGCCTCTTTTACATCGTGTGCCCGAATAATATTGGCGCCCTTAGAAAGCGCAATGGTGTGTAATGCAATAGTTCCGGGTAAGCTGTCTTGCGGATTGATGCCCAGGCGTTTATAGATCATCGATTTTCGCGAAATTCCAGCCAAAATCGGTTTTTCGAAAAGTTGGAGCTCATCCATATTATGTAGTAAATAATCATTTTGCTCCGGCGTTTTACTAAATCCAAATCCCGGATCGATAATAATATCGTTAATACCAACTTGTGAGGCTCTCTCTATAATCCCGGAAAAGTAAATAATGAGTTCGCGAATAAGATTGTCGTATTGCGTATTTTGCTGCATGGTTTGCGGTGTTCCGCGCATGTGCATGGCAATATACGGAATGCTTGCCTGTGCTGCCACATCCATAATTTCTGCATCTAATTGCCCTCCGGAAATATCATTTATCATGGCAATGCGAAAATTTTCAAATGCCCAATGCGCTACTTCGGCTCTAAAGGTATCTACTGAAACAGGGAAATCAGGATAGTGTGTAGCCAAATATTCCAGAACGGGCTTCAACCGCTCTTTTTCGGTTTCTATCGAAATATGTTCGGCTCCGGGGCGTGAAGAGTATCCGCCGATATCGATAATTTGAGCACCTTCTGCAATTATTTGATCGGCCTTTAAAACTATTTCTGATGAATTTGTGGCACGGCTTCCTGCATAAAACGAATCGGGAGTTGCATTTAAAATGCCCATAACCATCGCTTTATTCAATGTGTGTAATTCACCTTTTATATTGATCGTTAATCGGTTATTCATTTTTGGACGTTAAAATTCGGCAAATAATAATGGTTGCGAAGTTACAACATTATTATAAATCATTAAGGAGAATGATTGTAAAACCTTGGAACTACATTAGCACAAACCTAAACAAAAGTGATCCGTTCATCAACAATAAATCGGAAAAATAGTTGGCTTCCAAAATTCGCAATGAATGACAATGAAAACTGCTGTCTTCTTACGAATTGACCCAACTTGAGTTTAAAGCTGCTCAAAATGCGTTTATAAGGTGTTTTACAATCTTTGATACACACTATTGTGAATGAGGTTTTTTGTTTGCACAAAATTATTCTACTCGTGTACCCACATTAATTATTCCGAGCGACTACCAAAAACAGAGGCGAAAAAAGTTGCAATTGCTTTTTTCAAAACCAACTCCTTATTATATTTACCGATTGTTTTCGCATGTGTGGATATTGATGGGTAAATAGCACGAAAAAACAGTAAAAACCCAGCGAATTATATCGTAAATTTGTTGCTTCAAATTTCTGATATCGATTTATTAACAAATAGACTAATACGAAGCTGATGAATAAATTTATTGTACTCGAAGGCCTCGATGGATCGGGCAAGTCGACACAAATCACTAAACTGAAAAACTATTTTGACGAACACGGATTAGGGTACAAATACTTACATTTTCCGCAAACTCACACACCCTATTTTGGTGAAATGATCTCCCGGTTTTTGCGAGGCGAATTTGGTCAAATAGACCAAGTAGACCCTTATTTGGTGGCAATGTTATATGCCGGAGACCGATTCGATAGTGCAGCCGATATTCGCGAATGGCTCGATATTGGTTCAATTGTGCTTGTAGATCGCTATGTAATGTCTAATATCGCCTTTCAGACTGCCAAATTAAAAGATATTGACGCCAAAAAGCGGCTGCGCGAATGGATTTTTAAATTCGAATACTCTTATTATCAGTTGCCTCGCCCGGGGCTATCGATGTTCCTCGATGTTCCACTTTCGTTTGTGAAACAAAACATTGAAAACGACCGTGGCGGAGCCGATCGCGCGTATTTACAAGGTAAGGAAGACATTCATGAATCGAGCATTGATTTCCAACAAGACGTTAGAAATGAATACCTTGAAGCAATTAAATTAGAGCAAAACTTCAAGAATATAAATTGTATTGAAAACAATGCAATGAAGTCGCCCGATGCCGTATTTTCCGAAATCATTACTCTTCTGAAAGAGTGTAAGGTAATATAGATCAATATTTTAATTGTTAATATAGTTAATCATAACTTTTTTTCCTATGCAGTTAGTTCGAAATATTTCCCGGTACATTATTGGTTTAATGTTTATTTTCAGCGGTTTTGTAAAGGCAATTGATCCGCTGGGATCTACTTACAAGTTTACCGATTACTTTACGGCTTTTCATCTCGATTGGCTTGGGCCTTCCGCATTATTCTTTGCCGTGCTGCTCGCAGCAGTTGAATTTGTGCTGGGCTTTGCATTGCTGAGTAATGCCCTTACCCGCATTACAAGTACCATTATGTTTCTTTTTATGAGTTTCTTTACCCTGCTGACGCTTTATTTGGCAATAGCCAATCCGGTTTCAGATTGCGGCTGTTTTGGTGATGCCATTAAGTTAACAAATTGGGGGACTTTTTACAAGAACTTGATATTAATGGTTCCGGCCGGTATTGTATTTTGGCAGCGCAATACGTTTCAGCCACGCTTTAACAGACCTGTACAAATTTTCATTGTCGGTGTTGGTTTACTATTGAGTTTATATGCATCAAAGAATGCTTATCAGCATTTGCCGCCTATCGATTTTCGAGCATACAAAATTGGAACAAATATTCATTTAGCCATGAATGAAGATTGGATTGGTGCTCCCCAACCCGCTTTTGAAACTGCGGTGGTTTATGAAAAAAATGGAAAACAAAAGAGCTTTGCAAGTGACAACCTGCCCGATTCTACATGGAAATGGGTCGAAACTGAAAGTAAACTTATTAATCAAGGATACGAGGCCCCGGTACAAAACTTTAATATTACAAACGAGAATAAACAGGATGTAACCGACTACATTCTTGGTTTCGATGGTTTTACACTTATGATGGTCGCGTACGATATGGAGCGCATTCCCAAAAAAACCTATGCTTCGATTAAAGAAATACGAGACATTAGTGAGGCTAACGGACACAATTTCTTCTTTTTAACCGCCTCAAATCCCGAAGATGTAAAAACGTTTTCGCGCCAGTATGGATTAACAGGCGACTATTATTTTGCTGATCCCATTACACTCAAAACCATAATTCGCAGTACGCCCGGTCTGGTGCTTTTAAATAAAGGAACCGTTTTAAATAAGTGGCACTACAACGATTTTCCCGGCGAAGGGCAGTTGAGTGAATACGATCTTTATCAGTCGTCGTTGCAAAAGCGAAACGATCAAACCATGATGTTAACGTTTGGATTTATTGGTCTGTGGGTGCTCCTTATAGCATTTTTGGAAATTATAGGCTTAAAATCAGCAACTAGGTGATAAAATCGGTGATTCAACAAATAGGATATTCAATTTTGGTATTATTTGTC
>JAWOEM010000536.1:0-4192 GCA_046482785.1 Salinivirgaceae bacterium | reverse complement strand
GGCTTCATGCGTAGCAGAAACGGCCACTTTCCCTGTAGAAGTTTTAATAAAATCGGCTCCTGCCTCCATAGCTAAAATCGATGCTCTACGTATTTGCTCGGGCGTAAGGTCTCCGGTTTCTAAAATAACTTTTAGATGAGCTTTGCCAATGGCCTCTTTAATTTGTTTGGTTTCATTGAAAAGCAACTCGTCGTTTCCTGCAACAAATTCGCCAACGGGTATTACAATATCAATTTCGGTAGCTCCGGCTTTTACAGCCATTGCGCATTCTTGTACTTTTATTTCGGTAAAGGTTTGACTGGCCGGAAAGCCTCCACCAACACTAGCAATACCAATATTTTCCGTTTTTAAATGTTTTTTTACGTAGGGCACCATCGATGGATATACACAAATAGCAGCCACATTGTTCATATCGGCATATTGTGCTTTGAAACCATTCACTTTTTCGCACATATCTTTCACCTTGGCTTCATTATCGAGCTCAGTAAGTGTGGTAAGATCGATAAGCGTAAATACCGTTTTGTTTACTTGGTTCTCATCAGCGCTAAGCGATTGTTTTTTAATTTTATCAACTGCATCGGCAACCTTGTCTGCATCGACAGACAAATTGTACTTTTTTAGTATCTCCATAATGTTGTAGTTATAGTTTGAGTTTCGGATTATTTTTATGTCGCTCGCTGTCGCGCGTTGTTTTTTTACGGAGGTTTTGCGCTAGCGCAGCTTCTAAATCGACTCCGGTTTGATTGGCCAAACACATCAGTACAAACATAATATCGGCCATTTCGTCTGCTAAATTACTATTTTCGCCCGATTTAAACGATTGTTCGCCGTATTTTCGTGCAATAAGCCTCCCTAATTCTCCTACCTCTTCTGTAAGAAGCGCAAAGTTAGTTAATTCATTAAAATAGCGAACACCATACGCTGTAATCCACTCATCTATGGTTTTTTGTGCCTCCTTTATGGTTAGTTCTTTACTTTTACCGCCTTGCATACATGTTTCTTTTTAAGTGCATACCGATTACATTTTTCGCATACAAAGCGACCTTTATCGGCATTTACCCTGATTTCTTTGTCTTTACACACTTTTTTGCTCATTATTCTTTGTTCTTGGTGTCCATCAGTATGGTTACCGGGCCGTCGTTGGTAAATGTTATTTCCATGTGTTGGCCAAACCGACCTGTGGGAACAGATTTATTTAATGATTCAGACAACTGAGCCACAAAAAAGTTAAAAAGTGCTTCGGCTTTTTCGGGTGGTGCCGCTCGTATGTACGATGGGCGATTTCCCTTTTTTGTTTTTGCGTGTAGCGTAAACTGGCTCACAGCCAATATTTCCCCGTCAATATCTTTAACCGAAAGGTTCATAACCCCATCTTCGTCATCGAAAATTCGCAAACCCATGAGTTTTTTTACCAGCCATTGAGCATCTTCCTCTGTATCGGCTTCCTCAATGCCTGCCAGCACAAGCAAGCCCTTTTCTATGGAGCCTACTATTTCGTTATTTACCTCAACCTGCGCTTTACGCGATCGTTGTATTACTAACCTCATACTTATTTCTGTTTTTTATCGTTTATATAAATTTAATGGGTGTTTTATTTGAATAGTGTCGCCATTATTAAAAACAGATAAAACTAATAAATTCCGCATGGATTTTCTCCCTAAAAAAATAATTCCTTGTGGAATTTAAGGGTGAAATGATGTGCGCTGTCTAAATATTTTTTCTGAGTGGACAATGCATAAAATAAATTTTTAACTTCGCTGTTTGTAATAATATCTAAATAATCGTACCGTGACAAAAGCTGTAGTAATAATTCCCACGTATAACGAAAAAGAGAATATCGCTAATATTATCGATGCTGTTTTTCAGTTGAACCAAGGCTATCATGTATTAATTATTGATGATAATTCGCCCGATGGAACAGCCCGAATTGTGAAAGACAAACAAGCCGATGCCGATGGGAAGCTCCATATTTTGGAGCGCAAAGGAAAGCTGGGCTTGGGAACTGCATATATTGCCGGTTTCAAATGGAGCCTGGAGCACGATTACGATTATGTTTTTGAGATGGATGCTGATTTTTCTCATAACCCGAAAGATTTGCCACGATTGTTGGCGGCCTGCGAAGAGGGTGCCGATCTAGCCATTGGATCCCGCTACGTATCTGGCGTGAATGTGGTGAACTGGCCCATTGGTCGTGTATTAATGTCGTATTTCGCATCCAAATACGTGCGTTTTGTAACAGGGCTGAATATTGCCGATACCACCGCCGGCTTTAAATGCTACTCGGCAAAGGTGTTGCGCGCCATCGATTTTTCCGAAATTAACTTCAAAGGCTATGCATTTCAAATAGAAATGAAGTTTACCGCCTGGAAACTTGGGTTCACATTGAAAGAGGTTCCAATTGTGTTTACCGATCGTACAAAAGGTACATCTAAAATGAGTGGCGGAATTTTTAATGAAGCCGTATGGGGAGTGCTATCCATGAAAGTACGTAGCTGGTTTAAAAAGCCTAAACGGTTCGACGCCTAGTACAATTTATTGATTGGCTTTTCTTCTTGCTACTTTCTTGAAATTTCATATTGGTAACGCTAAATATTTGTAGTTTAATTTTTAACAGTAAGCGGACTTGTGCTTTCCGGAATCCAAAGGGCTTCATTATGACCTAAAATAGAGCCTCTAGTATCAAATTTCGTTATGCATATCTTTTCTCTTTTTTTTCTGACCAATTTTTATCATATTTAACAGAGATTATTATACTCGGTTTTCATACCTATGTGTGAAAGTTTTGCCGATGTCAATGAGCCGAAACACACTAAAATTTAAACATATGAATAGAACATTAATTAAAAATGCCACAATTATAAACGAGGGCGAAAAGTTTAAAGGGAGTGTGCTTATTGAGGGGACGATAATTAAAAAGGTGATGAAAGATGAGCCGCTTCCACATGCCGACAATGTTATTGATGCAGAAGGGAAGTGGTTGCTTCCCGGAGTAATCGACGATCAGGTGCATTTTCGCGAACCGGGCCTTACCCACAAAGCCACTATTGCATCGGAATCATTGGCCGCTGTTGCAGGTGGGGTTACCTCATTTATGGAAATGCCAAATACAAATCCACTAACCATTGATATAGAGGCTTTAGATGCCAAATTCCAAATTGCCGAAGAGGTGTCGCCGGCAAACTTTTCCTTCTACTTCGGAGCTACAAACGATAATTCCCATCTGTTATCAAAGCTCGATTCAAACCGCGTATGTGGAGTGAAAGTCTTTATGGGTTCATCTACCGGCAATATGTTGGTGGACGATACCATGGCGCTGGAACGGATCTTTAACGAAAGTCCTGTACTTATAGCCACACATTGCGAAGATGAGTACACAATTTTAAGCAATACCGAAAATGCAAAAAAGAAGTACGGAGAGAAAATCCCGTTCCGCATGCACCCGGAAATTCGAAGTGCCGAAGCTTGCTATTTATCCAGTTCAAAGGCGGTGGAGCTGGCTGCAAAAACCGGTGCGCGCCTCCATGTTTTGCACCTGTCAACCGCCAAAGAAATGTCGTTGTTTAGTGCCGATCATGTTTGCGATAAGCGCATAACTGCCGAAGCTTGTGTACATCATTTATGGTTTCACGATGAACACTACGACAAAATGGAGTCGATGATCAAATGGAATCCCGCCATCAAAACCATCGAAGACCGTGATAAGTTGCGGGAATCGCTTATCAAAGGAAAAATAGATGTTGTGGCCACAGATCATGCACCACATACATTGTCTGAGAAGCTTAAACCCTACTTGCAAGCCCCTTCAGGCGGGCCTATGGTTCAACATTCGCTGAATGCAATGTTGGAGATGGTTAAAAGTGATATCTTTACGCCCGAAATGGTTGTGGAGAAAATGTGCCATAATCCGGCACGCCTTTTCAAAATTTTTGGACGTGGCTTTATTCGGGAAGGTTTTTTTGCCGATCTGGTACTCGTCGACCCCAAAGCCAAATGGACAGTTACAAAAAATAATATTTTATATAAGTGCGGCTGGTCGCCACTCGATGGCCAACAATTTTCTACTGCCGTTACCCACACGTTTGTAAATGGGCAAGTGGTGTACGAAAATGGTGTGGCTCATTCCGTAAACACCGGAATGGCACTTGAATTTAATCGGAATAAAAAACATGAACGTTCTATTTGCTGACACAAC
>JAWOEM010000513.1:0-7423 GCA_046482785.1 Salinivirgaceae bacterium | reverse complement strand
GGGGCAAAACTGATTTTCAGCGTTTAGTAATTTGAAAACCTTTTTAGACCGAACCCATAGAAGAAACCGACGCATGTCGGTTTTTTTGTGTCAGAATACCGTGGTTTGCATTATCTTTTCTTGTGGAATTTAGGCTGGCGCGCTACGAAAAATGCTTACTTTTATCGTCACTTTAATTATGGAAGACACATTCAGACATAAAGGACTACGGAACCGTTTAGTACAAGAGATATCGGCCAAAGGAATCACCAGTGAAAAGGTGTTGAAAGCTATTGGAGCCGTACCTAGGCACTTTTTTTTCGATTCCGTGTTTACAGATCAGGCTTACGCCGATAAACCATTCCCCATTGGAGCCGAACAAACCATCTCGCAACCCTTTACCGTTGCTTTCCAAACCCAGTTGCTCGACGTGCAACCCGGCGATAAAGTGTTGGAAATTGGAACCGGATCGGGCTACCAGGCAGCTATTCTGGCGGCGCTTCGGACTCGGGTTTTCACCATTGAGCGCCAACGCGAACTTTTCCGCAAATCCCAGCAAACCATTGCACTCATGGGGTACAAAAACATCAACTTTTTTTATGGAGACGGATTCGAAGGAAAAGCATCCTACGCACCGTTTAATAAAATAATTATCACTTGCGGAGCACCCTACGTGCCCGAACAGTTAATTGAGCAACTCAGCATTGGAGGAGTAATGGTTGTGCCGCTCGACGACAAAAAAAATCAGGTCATGAACCGCATTACACGCCTCGAAAACGGAAAATTGAAATACGAAAAATTTGGCAATTTTTCATTCGTCCCCATGCTAAAGGGAACACAGTAAACCTGCTGTTATGCAGCATTTTTATTGCGAAATTATCCACTTTCAATTGGTTATTACAGAACTCTCTGCTATTTTTGGGTAAATTCTAAAAATTGTAATTATGAGAGATTGCGAAATTTCATTGAATCCGAACAAGCTGGTACAGTACCTGAAGAAACCGGCATGTGAATTCACAAAAAACGATATTATTCAGTATGTAGAAGATAACGATATTGAGATGATCAATTTTCGCTATCTGGCTGAAGACGGCCGCTTGAAAACGCTCAGTTTTGTTATCACCGGAAGGGAACACCTCGATTCTATTCTCTCCTCGGGAGAACGCGTAGATGGCAGCTCGCTCTTTTCTTTCGTAGAAGCAGGTTCCTCAGATTTATACGTGGTTCCACGTTACAAAACAACTTTTGTAAACCCATTCAGCGAACGGCCCACCCTCGATATTCTATGTGAATTTTATACCAATGAAGGTCAACCCTTAGAAAGCTCGCCCGGTTACATTCTCAAAAAAGCCCACAAGGCATTTAAAGAAAAAACCGGTTATACCTTCCGTGCCATGGGCGAACTGGAGTATTACCTCATTATGCCAAAAGAATACGGCAACCAATACCCTGCCCGCGACCAAGCCGGATATCATGAATCGGGGCCATTTAGTAATTGTCAGCGATTTAAAGATGAAGCCATGCATTTGATTGCAATGGCAGGTGGCAAAATCAAATACGGGCACTCCGAAGTTGGAAACTTTACCGATGACAAAAATATTTACGAGCAGCAAGAAATTGAATTTCTCCCCGTTGAAGCAGAAGATGCCGTCGATCAGCTCGTAGTTGCAAAATGGATACTCCGCATGCTTGCCGATGAGTACGAATTGTTATTAAGTTTTGCACCAAAAATTACTGTAGGCAAAGCAGGAAGCGGACTCCACATTCACATGATGCTTGAAAAAGACGGCAAAAACATGATGGTTGCCGACGGTAAACTTAGCGATGATGCCCGCAAAATGATTGCCGGAATTCTGGAGCTGGCTGCACCGTTAACAGCCTTCGGAAACACAATACCAACATCGTACCTACGTCTCGTTCCACACCAAGAGGCTCCTACCAATATTTGCTGGGGCGATCGGAACCGTTCAGTTCTTGTGCGTGTACCACTGGGCTGGTTAGGCGCTGCCAACAAAATGGCTGCACTGGAAAACCCACAAGACAAATCGTTGCACGCCATTAACGAAATAAAACAAACCGTGGAACTACGGTCGGGCGATGGATCAGCAGATTTACACCACTTTGTTGCAGGAATTATTGTTGCAGCGCTACATGGCTTACAGTCAGACACGAGTTTGGAACTGGCCAAAAAGCTCTACATGGATGTAAATATTTTTGATGCAGAACATAAAGATACGCTGGACAAACTTGAAGGATTGCCCACTTCGTGCTACGAATCGGCCGAAGCGTTGGAGAAAAGCAGAGCCGCCTTCGAAGACCACGGTATTTTCCCCGAAGGAGTAATCGACCGTTTTATCGACGACCTAAAAGCATATGAAGATAAAGACCTGAGCGAACGCCTTTACGGTAAAGAAAAAGAAATTGCCAAGTTGGTGTTAAACTATTTGCATCATATGTAGGAATTTAAAGGGCTATCCCTGATTAAACAAGACCATATCTAAAAAAGCATGTGATATCCAAATAATAATGGGAAATTACATGCTTTTTTTTAGTGAACAATACAAGAAAATTTGGACTGATTTATTCCGTCCAATTATTTTTATTATCTTTGGAATTAATACAATCTTATTTCTAATCAAAAATTCAATTTACTATGAGAAAATTCACACTACTTGCTCTTTCGTTGCTCGTATTTGTAGGCTTATCAGCCCAGAATTACGACGCGGAAACGCTAGCGAAAATGCGCGCTGAAAAGCAGGCTGCAGAAATTATAGAGATGCAGTCTCCTAAAGTGCAAACGCATCCGAATGTTTCCAAAGAAGACATTCTGATGCAAACCGGCACAGTTACCACCTGTGATGGTACCTTTTACGATACAGGAGGTCCTGACGGCGCATATCAAATCAGCGAAGATTTAACTCTTACGATTCTTCCTGCAACAGATGGCGCTCAGGCCATGGTTACATTTACCATGATGGACATTGAAAACAACTATGATTTTCTGAAAGTTTACAATGGAACAAGTGTCGATGGAGAATTACTTGCCGATTTAACAGGTTCAACAATGCCTACAGAACCATTTATCGCAAGTAACGCCGATGGTGCACTTACATTCCATTTTACTTCAGACGGCTCTGTAACAAAGCCGGGTTGGGCTGCTACAGTTGAGTGCTTTACCCTTGTAGGTAATAACCTTGCCGCTGCAGGAATCGAAGGTACGCCGTTTGCAACTGCAAATACCGAAAAAACGTTTGGTATTAAAGTGAAAAACATGGGTACAGAGACTGCTGTTGGTGCAGACTATGATGTTCAATTATTGGATGCCAATGACAATGTTTTAGGTACTGCTACAGGAGTTGATTTGGCCACAAACGAAGAGGCTATCATTGATATTGCATGGACTCCTACAGTTGCAGGAATGGTTACCGTACATGGTTATGTTGATTTTGCAGCTGATGAGAACATGGACAACAACACTACCGGAACAATTGAAGTTGAGGTAATGGAAGAAGGAACTCATGTAGCACAAGTTGGAACAGATGAAACTTTCCCTCCATCACGTGTTCCCTTCGATTTTTTCTTCAAAAACAGTGCATCACAAACCATTTATACTCCTGACCAATTAGGAATTAGTGGTGGTGCTATTCTTTCAATTGCTTATGAAAACAGTTTTGCAACTGATTTATCTGCAGGAAAACCCGTGAAAGTTTGGATTGGGGAAACTACGCAAGCCGATCTTTCAGAAGGTTGGGTCGATCCTTCAACGTTAACTCCGGTTTATGACGGAGTAATAGAATTCCCGGCTGGACAAAATGTAATTCCAATTCAATTTAATGAGCCTTACATTTATGGCGGTGGAAATCTTGTTATTTATACCTACAGAGTTTTTGAAGATGAGTATCACTCGTCAAGCGACAAATTCTACGGAACAGAAATTTCCGAATCAAACTGTACAAGAAGAAATAGCTCCGATACAGAATTCGATTCTTCATTAGAAGGAACAGAAGGAACTGCTATTAGTTGGACTCCGAATACAACGATTTATTTCTCAACAGCTGGTTTAGGAGCTCTTGAAGGTAATGTTGCTTCAGCCGGAACGGGTGTTGAAGGCGTAAAAGTTCAGATTGTTGATGCATTTAGCAACACAATAACTGATGCCAACGGAGATTATAGCTTCCCATACCTCTTGGAAGGGATGTACAACTTAGAACTCAGTAAGTACGGCTACGAAAGCACAATTATTAGTGATGTGGAGGTAATTGGCGACGAAACAACAATTGCCGATGCTACCATCGAGCCAATACCAACCTATTCTGTTTCAGGTACTGTAGTTGCCAGCCATTCAAACTTAGGCCTTCAAGGTGCTGAAATTCTATTCGAAGGATATGAAACTTACACGTCTACTACCGATGTAAATGGAGAGTTTACCATTGACGGTGTTTATGGTAATGGTCGCGACTATTATGTTACTGTTGACTACGAAGGGTATTCAACCTACACCACTACGGTTACTGTAAATGATGCTGATGTTACAGGACTTGAATTTAGTGTAGAAGAAATTATTGTTGAACCTTATGGTCTAGTGGTTTCACAAGATGGAGATGCAGCTAACTTTAGCTGGAACAATGCAATGGGCTTTACCGATGATTTCGAAAGCTACGAAGACTTTATATTCGAGAACATCGGAGACTACACACAAGTAGACGAAGATGGTGGCCCTACTTATGGTTTCCAAGGTGTAACTTTCCCAAATGCAGAATATACCGGTTCGTTTATCGTATTTAATCCATCGCAAACAACACCAGCACTCGAAGATCCTGAATTCCAGCCATATAGTGGAAGTAAGTATCTTGTGTGTTTTGCATCTACTACACCTCCTAACAGCGACTGGTTAATTACACCGGAAGTTTCAGCAGCTGCAGGAACGCAAGTTTCTTTTATGGCTAAATCTATTACAGATGAATACGGTTTAGAGCGCTTTAAAGTGGCTGTTTCTACCACAGGAACTAACCCTGCAGATTTTACAGTTATTTCTGATGGTGAGTATGTTGAAGCTCCTTTAGACTGGACAGAATTTGCATTTGATCTTTCAGACTACGCCGGACAGAATATCCACATTGCTATTCAGTGTGTTTCTAATGATGCATTTATGTTTATGGTTGATGACTTGACCATAGGTATGACTAAAGGAAAAGGCAAAGCATTTAATGGATATACTGTTTATTTAGACGGTAATGAGGAAGCTACAGGAGTATCGGAAACAAATTATACTTTCGAAGGTCTTGGAGTTGGAACCTACACTGCAGGAGTTAAAGCTATTTACGATAGTGGCGAAAGCGACATCATGGAAGTTGAATTTGCTATTTTACCTGAAGTGACGTTTGTTGTAAAAGACGAAGATGATAACCTGCTGGAAGGTGCTACTGTTACAATGGAAGGTGTAGACTATACCACCGACATCAATGGTGAAGCCACCATGCTGATGGAAGTTGGTTCTCATGATTATACAGTTGTAATGCATGGCTACTACGACGCAACTGGCACACTTGAATTAACTAACGATGTTATTGTTATTGAAGAGGTTGTACAAATGATACCTGTGCCTGTTTATGACGTTACATTCAACGTAGCAGAAAACTGGGGACCCAATGAGGTTGTCTCAGATGCTACCGTAACTTTTACAGATGGAACAACAACATGGGAAGGCTTTACAGATGCCAGCGGTACTGTTACATTTACAGATATATTTAAACTAAATGGTTACGAATATACTGTTACAGCCAGTAACTTAGTAGACACAGCTGGTACATTCGATGTTGTTGATGCTAATGCTTCTGTTAACGTATTCATGGATGAATTTATTGGAATTCCAGCAGGGCTGGAGGTTACAGTAGATGGCTCTAATGCAGAGTTTTCGTGGACTGAGCCCGGAATAATTCCTGTTGAGTTCTTGTACGATAACGGAGTACAAACCGGTCAGTTAGGTTCATCTGAAGGCACCGATAATACTGTGCTAGGATCTGTACATCGCGTAAACGCACAACTTCACGAAGTTAGCTGGTTTACTACAGGCGAAGGCGGTCCTCATGCGACAGTAAATGTTTTCATATTCGACCTCGATGAGAATGGACAACCAACTAGTGATGTATTATTTTCAGCGATGGCTGTTGAAAATACAGACATGGAATGGAATACATTAATACTAGATGAAGCTGTTGATGCTCCTAATGGATTCATGGTGGGTGTAAGCTATGCCGGATTCTTAGGTTTAGGAACTACAACTCCCGACGATAATTTCCCATTTATTGAAAACACCCAGTATTTTTCAGGTGATTATACCGGAGGAGAATTTGCTGCTGTTGAAACCTTAGGTGATCCTTCGTTGAATAACAACTTTATGGTTCGTGCATATGGCTACGATATGGGTAGAGCAACAGCTACTCCTTCGTTTGCATACAGAAAAGCACGTTCTACTAAATCAGATCTAGAACTAATTTCAAATGATCCTGTTCTAACTGAAGCCCCGGTATACTCTTTCGATGGCACTAATAAAAAGGAACTTACAGGCTACACAATTTACCTAGATGGTAACGAGGAAGCTACAGGCGTTACAGACTTAACTTATACATTTACGGGTTTAACTCCTGGTGTACACACTGCTGGTGTTGCTGCAAACTATGAAACAGGTGATTCAGAAGTAGCAACCATCGAATTTGAAGTGATGTCGTCTGTTACCTTCAACTTTACAGACGATGCTAATGGTGATGCATTAGAAGGAGTCTCAATTGAAATTTCGGAAGAAGGTGAAGTAATTGAAACACTTACTACAGATGCAACCGGTAACGCTTCTATTGAGCTTTATAATGGAGCTTATGACTTTACTGCCACACTCGATAACTATGGCACAATTGAGGAGTCATTTACAGTTGCAGGAGCTGACTTACCACTTGATTACACTATGGTAGGAATGAACGACTTAGCAGAAGCGCAGTTAGCTATCTATCCAAACCCATCGAACGGTAACTTTAACATTACCGTAGATGGTGAGTATGAAGTAACTGTTGTAAATAGCGTTGGACAAGTTGTTCATAACGAAGTTATTGTAAACAATAGCGAAATAAGCCTAGAAAATGTTGTTTCTGGTCTTTATATTGTTACAGTTAAATCGAACGACAAATTTGCTGTACAATCAATCGTAATTGAGTAGTAAACGTTAAAAATAAATACCCAAAGGCCACCGGATTCCGGTGGCCTTTTTTATGTTGCATAAAAACTGATTTCACTTGGTTTGAACTGGTCATTACCAGCGAACAGGAATTATAATCTGTTTGTATTTTTGATTTCAATGGTCAGTACCGATGGAATCGGGATGGAGCTCATCATTATAAGGCCAATGTGCACCGAATACTGTTTATAAAGACTACCATAATATCGCCTCTATATT
>JAWOEM010000487.1:0-2725 GCA_046482785.1 Salinivirgaceae bacterium | reverse complement strand
GGCTTCATTTATCTCACTGAACTCAACGTGTTTTTTAATCCAAGTAGTACCGCCATCGGTAGATACTTCGAAAAAAGCACCTACATCATCGCCATAAGGGGAACAGCAAAAGCGGCTCCACTGCGTGAAAATCAGACGAACAGAAGGACTGGCTGAAAAATCGAGGCCAAGTTGATACTCAATTCCGGCATCCATAGCAACTTCCAAGATACCATCACAGTCAGCAGGCGTGTTGTAATAGTTTGCCTCCAACATCAAGAAACCATTGTCGGCAGTTTCTGATTCGAGAGGTACCTGAGGCTCGTGACAGTCTTCGCCGGGTGAAGTAAAGTTACCACGTGGCCCTACAGTATCCCAACGCCAGTAGTATCCATTTCCGCTAGCATCTGTCAATGCCCAACCCTCAGGAGCACCAGAAGGAACAGGCAAACCATCTTCAGAGGTACCTGACCAAAGATCTCCGTTAAAATCATGCTCCCAAAGCACATCGCCGGGAGCTTTTTCCTGTACCTGTTTTTTCTCAACTTTCTGTACAGGATCAGCTTTACGTAACGTTTGCTCTTTAGGCACAAAACCCTTTTGTGCAAAAGAGAACGATACAAAAGCAATCATCGCTAATAATAAAGTAAACTTTCTCATAATAAAAAATTTGTTTTGGTTAACGGTTAAACAAATGTAGTAATTTTTTTTACCAATGCCAAATAAACATATTTTTGCTAAATATTTCAAAAAAAAATTATAATTCGTCTCGCATTATGCAAAAATCAATTTCGGCACTGGTATCAAAACAGTATAACGTAAAACATTCCCAAATAGTTTCAGTAATGGAACTATTAGATAATCAGGCAACTATTCCATTTATTGCCCGCTACCGAAAAGAGGCTACCGGCAATCTTGATGAAGTACAGCTTGAGGAGATTGTATCGAAAATTCAGTATTTCGATACGCTGGAAAAACGAAAAATATATATTCTTAAAACAATAGAAGAACTCGAACAGCTTACCCCGGAGCTCAAAAAGCAAATAACCGAAGTTACCGATGCCGACCTGCTGGAGGATTTGTTTTTACCCTACAAACCTTCGCGAAAAACGCGTGCTGCAAAAGCAAAAAGTGCCGGATTGGAGCCTCTGGCAAAAAAGGTGCTAGCCCAGCAAAATGCGGTTTCTAACGAGGAGTATGCAAAGTATATAACAGAAAACTTCGACAGCATAGATACGGTTAAACAAGGGGTTATAGATATTATTGCTGAAATAATTGCCACTACACCAAAAGTTCGTGAGTATCTGCGTAAGCACTATGCAGAAACCGGACGCCTAAAAAGTAAGCTGAAGCAAAAGGTTACCGATGCTGGAAAATACGAGAATTACATTCATTATGAGGAGCCATTGTCGAAACTGAAAAACCATAGGGCGCTTGCCGTTTTTCGGGGTGTAAAAGAAGAGGTGCTTTCGATGGGCATCGGCATCGACGAAAGTCGGATTTTGGGTTTCTTGCGCAAAACATTTTTGAATGGATATGGAACAACGCAAGATATGGTGTCGGCAGCCATAGAAGAGGCTCAAAAACGTTTGCTGCACCCCTCGCTGGAAAATGAAACACTCAATAAAATTAAGGAACGTGCCGATGGTGAGGCCATTAAGCTTTTTGCCGGCAACTTGCGCCAATTGCTTATGGCTCCGCCACTGGGCGAGGTTCGTGTACTGGCCATTGATCCGGGTTTTCGTACCGGGTGCAAAGTTGTTTGTTTAGATGAGCAGGGTAACCTGTTGCATAATGAGACCATTTATCCGCATCCGCCACAGCGCGACACGAAGAAGGCTATAAAAAAAATTCAATCGCTTACCGATGCTTATGCCCCCGGTGCCATAGCCATAGGCAATGGCACGGCAAGCAAAGAGACCGAAAGCTTCATCAGAAAAATTAAGTTTACAAAAGATGTAAATGTATTTATGGTAAATGAAGATGGCGCCTCGGTGTACTCAGCCTCGAAAACGGCAAGGGAAGAGTTTCCTGATTATGATGTAACGGTGCGCGGCGCCGTATCGATTGGCAGGCGTTTGCTCGATCCGCTGGCTGAGCTAATCAAAATTGACCCGAAATCGATTGGCGTAGGACAGTACCAACACGATGTAGACCAAAAACTCTTGAAAGAAGAGCTGGATAAAACGGTATTCCAATGTGTAAATGAGGTAGGGGTGAATATTAATACGGCAAGTTACCATTTACTATCGTACGTATCTGGCCTAACACCGGCATTGGCGAAAAACATTGTAGATTTCAGAAAAGAAAACGGAAAATTTATTTCTCGTCAACAAATAAAAGAAGTCAAAAGACTTGGACCAAAAGCATTTGAGCAAGCAGCTGGCTTTTTACGCATTGGTGGAGGAAAAAATGCATTGGATAATACGGCAGTTCACCCCGAGAGCTACGCCGCAGTAAAAGCCATTGCCAAATTAAAAGGGCAAAAAGTTGAGGAGCTTCTTAACCAAGACATCGGCTTAAGCAAGGAAGAGTTTGAAGAGCTGTTAAGTTTAGGATTTGGTGAATTTACCATTACCGATATTATTGCAGAACTCAAACAGCCCGGGCGCGATCCGCGCGGAGAGGCCAGTGTTTTTACCTTTAACCAGCAAATAAACACAATTGAAGACCTTAAAGAGGGAATGTTACTCCCGGGGGTTATTACGAATATAACAGATTTTGGGGCATTCGCCGATATTGGAAT
>JAWOEM010000403.1:0-6636 GCA_046482785.1 Salinivirgaceae bacterium | reverse complement strand
CGTGGCAAAGATAGATTCCAGCAGGTAGTAGAGGCACCAACCGGCAACCACGCTGTAGTAAAACATAATGGCTGTGGCCACAAAACCGACAAAACTTCCCAGCCCAAACTAAAGGGAGCAATTGATTTTCACTGCATTGGTTCTGTTTTAGGTACAAAAACGGATATGCGTATAAAAAAATGACTATTTTTGTGTAGATACTAAAATAAAATGGGTGTTTTTCGAGTAGTATTGCATGAAATATAAAAATAGAAGTGCAAACCACCATTTTCCTTAAAGTTGTTCAAAACCACTCATTGTATTCAACCAAATAGTTATGGTATATTTTCGGGCATTTTTAATACTATTACTTCTCCCGGCATTTGCGGTGTATGCGGCAGGTGCTTCGCCAATACAGAAAACACAAACCGATAGTTTAGTTACCGTAATTAAAGTAACTCCATCACAAATTAAAACGTACACTCCTGCAAAAAAAACGGAAATGCTTATCGCCGATACCGTCTTAAACAATACAGGACTTATTAGCGAACAGCTTGCGACACCTAAAAAAATAGCGCATACGCAATCATCTCATCCAATAACCTTCGATACCCTATTGTATGCTCCGGGATGGCAAAAAGCCGACTCCCTCATAAAACCGGCAAAATATCCAACAGCAACAAAAGCAGAAGCGCCAAGATACAAAGACCAAAGCATTGCAGATATTAAATATCTGGATGTAGATCAGGGATTAAACTCATCATATGTGTTTATGAGTATTACAGACAAAAATGATATGCTATGGATGGGCACGTACAATGGTGGGCTAGTAAGATACGATGGCCGATCATTCTTGACGTTTACCAAAGAACATGGAATGCCCGAAAACTCCGTTCGCTCGATTTTCGCGGACAATGAAAACCGACTTTGGATTGGTACTCCCGGATCGGGCGTTGTGCTATTTGACGGTCGCAACATCATTAGGCTGCCCGATATACCTACACTCAGAAACCTTTACACATACCAATTTGAACAAGACGACGAAGGGAACCTATGGTTGGCTACCCGAAAAAGTGGGATTATAAAAATTACCGCAAATGGCATCTACCAATGCACACAAGCTAGTGGGTTGCCAGAGAATGGTGTGCTATCGATTAAAGCAGAGCCTACAGGTAAAATTTGGTTAGGTATGACAAATCATTTGAGTTCGTTAGAGAACGGCTTAATTACGAATTACACATTCCCGGAAATAGAAAAAATTGAAGTGAAAAGCATTTATGCTGACAATACAAATTTGCTATTGTTTGGAACAAAAGAAAACCTATTGCTAAAAAAGGAAAAAGAATTTTTTAAAATTATCAGCACAAATAGTCTAGCGTTTCGACAAACGAAATCAATAGTAAAAGACAGCACTGGCCATATTTGGATTGCAACCCAATGGGATGAACTATTCAAGATAAAAATAACACCCTTCGACACGGTGTTCGGAAATTATACAAACTATACTACAGAATACGGGTTAAGCCACAGCCAAATATCCCATTTGCAGGCTGCTAATGATATTGTGTGGGCATCTACATACGGTGCCGGCATCAATAAAATAAACAGTAACAGTTTCGAACACTTAACTACAGAGCAGGGTATTCCAAGCGAACTGGTATGGGCATTTGCCGAAGATGCACAGAAGAACTTATGGTTAGGAACCGAAAAGGAGGGCATCAACGAATTTTCAAAAAATACATTTAACAGATATATAGACTCTCTACCTTCACATATAATACTCGCAGGAGCGTCAGACAGCAAAGGAAACATCTGGTTTGGCAGTTATAAAGGCGGAGTCTATAAACTTGCGGGCAATACCATTACTAAAATCGAGCTTATACCCGGAAAAACACGTCTAAGTATTATTAGCATACTTGAAGACAGCAAAGGAAACATGTGGTTTGGCAGTTGGGACGATGGGCTTTTTCGGTATGATGGCACACAGGTACATCATTATGAAAACCAAGTTGGATTAGGGAAAAGCGGCATAGCAGATATAATGGAAGACCGCAATGGTTACATTTGGCTAAGTACAGAAGGTGATGGGGTTGTTAAATTTGCTAATGATACATTCACGTTTTATAACCTCAGCAATTTTATTCAATCGAACGAAACAGTAACCATTGAGGAAATTGCAGATGGCACTATTTGGGCAGGCACATACGGAGAAGGCATTTTAATTTGGGACGATGAAAGCTGGATTCAGATAGACGAAAGGGACGGATTATCAAGCAACATTGTAACATCAATTATTCAAGACAAAACGGGGATAATCTGGGTTGGCACAGACTATGGTCTGAATAAAATAACCTATACCCCAAGTGAAACTCCATTTGATCGCTCAAAAAACTTATCAATTGAGGTCTTTGACAAAACACGGGGATTAAAAGGCATGGACTTTTTTGACAATGCCGTATTTATCGATTCCAAAAATCAAATTTGGTGGGGAACAGGAAAAGCACTTACAAAATTCGATTTATCAACAACCTCATCTACTCCGGCTCCTCCGCAAATTAGCATTGAAGCAGTACAAATAAACCAACAAACCATTGATTTCCATAACTTCGATACAATACGGAAACAATTAACTCAAATATCACCAATATGGAGTACGGTAACAGCAAGCGAACCCATTCCATTTACAAATGCTCCAAAACAAATCAACTTACCTTACAAACTGCGTCATCTCACATTCCACTACTCAGCCCGGGACTGGCGAAATCCGCAAAAGATAAATTACTACACGCGCCTTACTCCACTCGAAGAAAACTGGAGCAAGGCCTCTCACGAAGTGAAGGCCGAGTACAAAAATATTTCGCCCGGAGAATACACTTTTGAAGTATATGCCGAAACGTTTGATGGACTTAAAAGCCGTATCGTGACACAAGAAATTACTGTGTACCCGCCATGGTGGCTTACCACTTGGGCATATTTACTGTACGCAATAGGCTTACTATTTGTTATTGGTTTTTTGCATCGACAGCGGACAAAAACGCTCAAACGTCGACAAAAGGAATTGGAAAATATTGTACGTCAACGCACATCGGAAATATCAGAGAAAAACGAAGAGCTCAGCACACTAATTGGCCAGGTAACCAACCAGCGAAACACCGTTGTAAAACAGCGTAACGAACTTAAACACATCAACAAGGCAGTATCGGAAAGCATCGATTATGCGCAGCGCATACAAGCATCGTTGCTTCCGGATAAAGAAAACCTAAAAACCCTTTTTCCCGAATCATTCTTGTTGTTTAAACCACGCGATATTGTAAGTGGCGACTTCTATTGGTGGAGTCGGGTTAACAATAAATTGGTTGTAATTGCAGCCGACTGCACCGGACATGGAATTCCGGGAGCATTTATGAGTATTTTGGGTATCTCATTTTTACGCGAAATCATTACGAAAGAAAAAATTATTGCTCCGGCAATGATTTTAGAAAAGCTAAGGTCTGAAATAATTTATGCGCTCAAGCAACAAAACAAACCGGGCATTCAGCGCGATGGCATGGACATGACTGTTTTAGTTTTTGACTTCGAACGGAACAGAGCTTCCTATGCAGGCGCCCATAATTCCATTTATCATTATCGCGATAACGAACTAACTGAAATAAAAGGAGACCGACTACCTATAGCAATTTACCCTAAGATGAAACCATTTACGGAAAAAACCATTGAATTTGTTCCCGGCGACCGGTTTTATATGTTTAGCGATGGTTATCAGGATCAGTTTGGTGGCAAAAAAGGCAAAAAAATTACAAAACGCACCTTTCAAGCACTCATTACAGATACTGCCGAACTGCCTATGAGTCAGCAAAAAGAAAAGCTGAAAACGTTTTTCGAAAAATGGAAAGCCCATCAGGAACAAATCGACGATGTGCTCGTGATGGGGCTTCAAATAAAATAGTGTACACAAGAAAGCTTCAATAACCTGACTGAGCGAAAATGGCTCAATTTGGGTTTTAAAACATGCAGATTATTTATTGGAGGTCAGCTCCTGAAACACCTGCTCCAGCGAATGACCCTTTTCCTGCATCGATAAAACAGTAAGTTTGTTTTTCACGGCCATGTTAAACAGGTTGCCCCGAATGTCGGTGTTTTTATTCCCGGTAATCTCGTACAGGTTACCATCTTTTTTCACCACTTTTAACACCCCTTCAACCGCCTCAATTTTATTTACATTGGGCGACGAATTGAACTCCACAACAATAACTTGCTGCTTACCATCAAGTTTCTTCTTGATATTGGCAGTAGTATCGTCAGCAACAATTTTTCCGCGGTTAATAATTACAATTCTATCGCAAATAGCCTCCACCTCTTGCATAATATGCGTAGAAAGCAGAACCGTTTTTTTATTTCCGATGGACGAAATTAAGTTTCTGATTTCGATAATTTGATTCGGATCGAGCCCCGACGTGGGTTCGTCGAGAATAAGCACAGACGGATCGTGTAAAAGAGCCTGAGCAAGACCAACTCGCTGGCGATACCCTTTAGAAAGCTGCCCGATTTTTTTATGCTGCTCAACCTCGAGTCCAATGCGGGAAATAAGTTCTTCAATGCGTGCTTCTTTTTCCGAACCCATTTTGTACAGTCCGGCTACAAAGTTAAGATACTCCTTAATGTACATATCATCGTACTGCGGATTATTTTCCGGCAAATATCCTGTTGTACGCCTCACTGCCATGGAGTCTTCGCGAACATTAACCCCGTTCACCCACGCTTCGCCACCGGTTTGCGGAATTAGCCCGGTTAAAATTTTCATTGTGGTAGACTTTCCTGCCCCATTAGGACCTAAAAAACCGACCACTTCGCCAGATTTTACTTCAAAACTCACATCATCAACTGCCTTTTGCGTGCCATAAAGCTTGGTAAGGTTTTTTGTTTGTATCGACATATACAATTCTTTTATATTTCAGCAGCAAATATAACCAAATTTCCATGAGTAACGAATACAATAAAGTGCAATTGAAAACCATGTAAAATTCGATTCATATATTCATTCTTAAAAAAACCAACAAAATAATAATTATTTAGAAAGCTTTTATTCATTCCTTTTTTTATAAATCAACTTATTGTTACATTAGCGGCAAATTATTGCCAATGCGCAATAGAAATATACAACTATTATGTTTCTTCTGTTTCTATAGCGTATGAGCGAAAACGTAATCGCATGAAAAGAAAAGGAATCATTTGGGGCGGCTCATTATTGGCGCTTCTAGTTATCATTTGGGTTGTTTTTGGGCGTACAGATACAAAAACCAAAGAACAAATTTACTACGACGTTAAGCTTAGTAATTTCCAAATTACCGTAAATACAACGGGGGAGCTTCAGGCAGAGAATAGCCTCGATATTCGCGGCCCCGGTGGGTTGCAGCGTAGTGGCCTGTATCAGATTAAAATTACAGATCTTATTCCCGAAGGTAATATTGTAGACTCTGGCGATTTTGTGGCATCGCTGGATAAGTCTGAATTGGCAAAAATGCTCAAAGACATTGAAACAGAAATACAAACAAAGCAAAACCAATTTCTGCAAACCAAGCTCGACACCACGCTGGAGATGCGCCAATCGCGCGACGAGCTCATCAATATGGAATATGCCCTTGAAGAAAGCGAAATAAAATTGGAACAGTCGAAATTTGAGCCTCCGGCAACCATTCGTCAGGCCGAAATAAATCTGGACAAAGCCAAGCGCACCTTTGAGCAAGCCAAGGAGAATTACAAAATTAAACGCGATAAAGCTTCCGCAAAAATGCGCGAGGTAGAAGCCAGCTTAGCCAAAACGCAACGGAAAAAGCAAGAGATGCTGGAGCTGCTCGGCGAATTTGAGATTACCGCTCCTAAAGCCGGTATGGTAACGTACAAACGAAACTGGAATGGATCGAAACGTAAAGTAGGATCATCCATAAGCCCATGGAACCCCATTGTGGCAGAGCTTCCGGATATGTCGTCGATGATTTCCAGAACGTACATCAACGAAATCGATATTAGCAAAGTAACCGACGATCTGAAAGTTGAGGTTTCTGTAGATGCATTTCCAAATGTGCAGTTCGAAGGCACTGTAACCGAAGTGGCAAACGTAGGTGAGCAGCGTCCGGGTTCCGATGCCAAAGTGTTTGAGGTGGTGGTGAAGCTCAAAAATACCGATCCGGTGCTAAAGCCCGGAATGACATCGGGTAACCGAATTCTAGTTTCAAGCTTCGACTCTGTACTCAGCGTGCCGCTTGAGGCTGTGCAAACAATTGACTCTACCCAATATGTGTATGTGAAAAGTGGTGTAGGATTAAAGAAAACTAAAGTTAAAACTGCCGAAGCCAACACAAATTTTATCATTATTGAAAAAGGACTGAAAGAAGGCGACAGGGTTACACTAAATCTGCCACAGGAGTGAACATGAATAGATTTTTTCTGGACATAACCATTGCACTGGAAGCAATTTTGGCCAACAAGGTTAAAACCATTCTCACAGCGCTCGGAATTATTTTCGGTGTAGCCGCCGTAATTACAATGTTGGCCATAGGGAATGGTGCGCAGCAAGAAATTCTCGAACAAATGAAACTCGTTGGAGTCAATAACATTATTATACAGCCTGTATATGAGGACGAAAATGAAGATAACGAT
>JAWOEM010000383.1:0-2695 GCA_046482785.1 Salinivirgaceae bacterium | reverse complement strand
GGGGCAGGGCATGTTCAAGCGTACGCCTTTTGTTGCCGCTTACTGCAATGCCGGCAGGTTTGCGTACCACAGCCAAATCATCATCTTCGTAAAAAACATGTATCGGTAATTCAACGAGTAGGTTTTTGTTGATTCCGCTTTCACGGTATAGCGATATGCTTTCGCCGCCTTTAATCCAGTCGCCGGTTTGGCCCGTTTTGCCATCCACTTTTATCAGCCCTTTTTTAATAGCTTTTTTAATGCCTTTGCGTGAGCTTATGCTTGTGAAAATACCCGGCAGGTACTCCGACAGCCTTAGGGCTTTGTTAAGCAACGGCACAATATGTTTTTCTACAAGCTCTATTTGTTGATGGTTTGCCATGGTGTTACGAAAGTAGCTGATAATTGTTTCAAATGTATCAATTTTGAACAATTATCAGCTACTAATCCGAAGCATGTACTGGTTTTGGCTAACTGTCAGGCTTGTTTGGTCAAAATCACAGCAAGCTTTTTTAGTGCTGGTTTTTCATCGCTAATGGTGAGTCCTGCATGGAATGCTTTAGCTGCTGATATTTCAAATGCTCCGGGTTTTACATGCCCCGGTGGCTCGGCAAATAATACCTTGCCTCCGGGTTTTAGCATGGTATATATCTCGTTAAAAAGTTTTTGTTGGTCGGGTACTTCGTGCACTACGGCAAATAGTAATACAAAGTCTATCTGGTTCTTCAATTTTTGTGGCTCATAATTTTTTCCAACCAACATGCTGTTTACGATGTCGGAATAACCTTTTTTGTGCGCCCTGCGTTCCAAATTGTTCAACATTTTGTCCTGGATGTCAACGCAGTGCACTATTCCTTTATTTCCAACCATGCGCGCCATGTGCAAGCTGAAATATCCCATGGCACACCCATAATCGAGTACAGTCATGCCGGGCTTGACAAATGGCGTCAGTATTTTATTGGGGTTATGCTGATATTTTCGCAGTGGGTTGATAAAAGCGTATCCCAACCACCAGGGGCAAATATTTTGTTGTGTTTCCATGAATATTTAAATGTAGTTTGCTAATTCTGATTTGATGATAGGTATTTGTCAAGTATTGCCATGTCGTTTACTGAAAGTTTACCGTTTTTTGATTTAAGTGTTGTGGGTATTTGTTTGTCGGTTTTTCTTAGGTTCTTTGTCATGTTCCTGAACATGCTGCCAGTTCTGAGCTTATAAGTTGCAAATAATGCTACCTTGGTAGTATCTGCAATGGTTATCTTTTTAACAAAATTGCTCCATATTTTATCGGGCTTTTGTAAGAAAATCATTAGTCCCTGTGTCCAGCATCCCAGCAGGACGAAATCTGCATTTTGGAGCATGTTATCTTTATATTCTTCAACAAGCAGGCATGATATTTCAATGTTTTTGGTTTGTATATATGCACTTATCTCTTCTGCATAATTTTTTGTAGTGCCTGTTTTGCTTTGATAGAAAATAATCGCGGTTTTCATTGTATTAAAATTTATTGGTTATTATTAATAGCCTTCTAATTGGCTATATTTCAATTTTTCTGTAAAAAAATCGCGATTCTCTTTAAAATAAAATGCTTTGTCGATATTATGGGGGTGTTTCTCGGTTAGTTACAATATTGTATCGGCTAAAAGTAGAAAGTGCTTATTGGTCATGAATATCTACAATATTTTAGGGGTGTGATAATATTTGCACAGTGGGTTAATCATTGTATCGCCTATCATTAATGGTTGGAAAGTTGGCATTATTATTCTGGTATAAATTGTATCATGTCGGCAAGCTGCAAAAAGTAATCTGAACTCCAAAGTTCCATTTCTTTTGTGTCTTTTATGAAAGGGAGTACGTCTGCTTTTATCTGGTTGATATCGGTATTTAAAATCTTGGATTTGAGTTTGGTGATAAAATATTCATGTGTAATCACGCTTTTATCAATATTTTCACTTTGTGCGATGCGCTCTTTTAGATGCTTGAAATCGAGCGCGACATTATTCTTCACATACCATTCAAAGTCGTACCAGTCGCGACCTTTAACGCGACTTCGCCACTTTCGGTAAACAAGCGCATGCATTTTTCCTGCATACAAACAGGGCAGGGTGTAGCAGCGGGTCATAAAAGAAAAGGGGTGAAGCAAAAGTTTGTTTTCTGTTTCAAATAGTAGCGGTGGGTCTTTATCTACTTCGATTTTGATTTTAACGGTACGTTCTGTCTGGAATTTTAAGTTGTATATGTCGGTATTGTCTTTTAGAAATGCTGAGTCGATATGGCTTTCGATTTTCTTTACTTTTTTGTCGATGCTAACTTCCCTGCCAAGTGACTTGAATTCGATGTAAACTGCTTCAAAAAAATTTTCGAGCTTAAATGCATCGGTTTTATTCAATAACGAAAAATCCATGTCTTCGGAAAAACGTGGCAGTTTATGAAAAATACGAAGGCAGGTTCCGCCGTAGAAGGCTGCGTGGTTAAAAAAACCTCCACGGAAGAGCCCTGCCAGGGTAATTTGCTGCATTACCTCGTGGGTGGCATTCAGCTTTTCGTCTTTAGTACGAATCTCGTACCTCGACAGCATTTGGTCAAACATGTCACTCATTTTGTAAAACGTTTAGTAAATACCTCAATTCTCTTCTTTTGCGGCCATGTTCAATACATTGTTCAATTATGTCGGTATCAATGTGTTCCAGGTCGTCAAAATCCATACGCATATCTT
>JAWOEM010000324.1:0-7706 GCA_046482785.1 Salinivirgaceae bacterium | reverse complement strand
CCAAGCCCCCTGCACTTAAAGCCAACATCAGCTACCCAAATCAGCCACACCAGCCTAATCAGTTGCCCGACTTGGTCCAACAACCACATTATCCATCCGCTCAGCTTTTTTTGTTTGTTGTATATCTAAATTACTTATAAATCTCTTCTAACATCTCCCGTAGTTCTTCGTGTTCAAAACGGTTGGCGATTATTTTTCCATCGGGGTCAATCAAAATTGTATGTGGAATACTGTTGACACCATAAATTTTACCGGCGGCATTTTTCCAACCTTTCAGATCAGAAACATGCGGCCATGTTAACTCATCGTCGTGAATGGCTTTGATCCACGCTTCGCGCGACTGATCGAATGAAACACCAAAAATTTCGAATCCCTTATCGTTAAAATCGTTGTAAATTTCAACAACAAATGGATTGGCTCTGCGACATGGGCTACACCACGATGCCCAAAAATCGATTAACGTGTAATGACCACGAAAATCGCTCAGCGAAATATCGTTTCCTGCGGTATCTTTCATGGTAAAATCGGGCGCCATTTGTCCCACACGCGTTTCTGCCAGCTTTTGTAAATGCTCATTTAAGTATTCAAAGTACGGATTATTTTTCTCATCCTCTGGCACTTCCGATAAAATGGCGTTTAAATCGTCGTAGTCCATTGAATACACTAATTTTGAACGCACCACAAATATACCGGCTACATTGTCGAGATTTGCTTTTGCGAATCGTTTTGCCATAGCCTGTTCCGCTTCGTATAGCTCCTCTGCTACAGTCTTAATGGAATCCAGCACCTCAGTATTTTGTTCCTGTTGAGCTTTCTGATATCCGGCATACATAGCCTGATTTTCATCGGCAAAATGCTGGGCGCTATCGAGAAAATTCAGGTACCGTACATTAGACTCCGATCCGTCAATGTTAGCAATGGTAAGAGGCTCCGAATCGAGCGAAATGGTATAGGTTTCGTTCTCTAAGAAAAAACTAACGATTTCTTTACCACCATCGAGCTGAAACTGAACAAGTTCCGGAGCATCCACACGACCTTCAAACACAAACCCGTCCTTATACTGGGCAGAATCGAACACTACTTTTTGGCGTTCCACCGTTTTTATTAAGTAGGCCTTATCGGCTGGTTTTGCATCGGTTTTTACCGACACCTTATAGGCAGTTTCCTCTGTACAAGCACTCATAAAGGCTAGTATTCCTAAAAACACAAATACTTTTTTCATTAAATTATAATTTTATATTTTGATAATTACGAAATTAAAGACAAAAAGAGTAATAATTATTTTGTCCTCAAAAGTAAACAAAAATATTGTTTCCCATAAAAAGGCATCACCGAACATTTGATTTTTTTAAAGACTTTTGGCTGCTTGGGACAGTAATGTAATAGGCAAAATACTCCACCCCAAATATCCTAACATTCAGCGAATTGACAACACTACAGAATAAAAAAAATATGGTAAGGTTTTTCAAGGGAGATAGCAGGCAAAAGAACAAATATGCATATTAAGGTTTTGCGGCATAACCCCCGAATGGAGTTGAAAGCTCGTTAAAACCAACGCATCCCTAAAAATTTCTATTTCACAAAAAAGTATTATATTTGTCGTGCAGAACCTATTTTAGCATAATGACAGCATGCACCAACGTGCGATTTCTTTTAAATTATTTTACTTAATCTACCGCAAAACGGTTAAAAACGTTGCCGCTCGTGCATTTCATGTTTGCTGAAGAAGGAATTAGCTTACGTTTTACTATTATTTCAAGCGATTACAAAACATACATAAAAAGAATACGACTAACACTATGGATGCCACTCAAATTCTTATCAAGATACGCAAGATAATTCGATCTATAAATTTGGAATCGAAACAGATACAAAAACAACACGGCATTAGCATACCTCAACTTTTATGCTTGCAATTTTTATACGAATCAGATAATTACCAAGCTACACACAAGGCCATTGCAGGCTATCTGCAATTAAACTCCAGTACGGTAACCGGAATTATAAACAGGCTCCAGAAAAACGGAATGGTTGCAAGGCTTCCTAAGCGCGACGATAAGCGAACTACCTACATTACGCTAACTTCGGAAGGATCCAGAATGTATAAGGCTGCACCCAAAATGCTTCATACACGCCTAAGCGATAAACTAGAAACCGTTTCTACCGAAACGATTACCACTATCAACGATTCACTCGACACAATTATCGGCCTACTGGGGATCGAAAACATGGATGCATCGCCCATTATCGTAGCCGACGATTTTAAAACCAATAAGAAATCAATAAATTAAATTAGATATGGCTTTTATAGAATTAAACCGATCGAAATTACATCACAATTACCAGTTTTTAAAACGCTTGTTCGATAAGAACAACATAAAATTCGGTATTGTAACAAAACTGCTTTGCGGACACAAAGCCTACATCAATGAAGTACTAAATTTGGGTGTGGAACAAGTGTGCGACAGCCGCATCAGTAACCTGAAAACGGTAAAAGGAATTAACTCCGAAATTGAAACCATTTACATTAAACCTCCCGCAAAGCGAAGCATAAAAACCATTGTGCAATACGCCGACATTAGCCTGAACACCGAGTCGTATACCATAAAACTGCTTTCGGAAGAGGCCCAACGCCAAAACAAGACCCACAAAATCATTATCATGATTGAAATGGGCGACTTACGCGAAGGTGTTATGCGCGAGGACTTTATTGAATTTTATGAGAAAGTATTCACCATGCCTAACATCGAGGTAGTAGGCATAGGAACTAATCTGAACTGCCTTAGTGGCGTAATGCCAAGCCCCGACAAGCTTATTCAGCTTAGCCTTTATGAGCAGCTCATTGAAGCGCGTTTCAATACTAACGTGCCATACGTTTCAGGAGGAACATCGGTTACACTCCCCATGCTACTGCAAGGAATGCTGCCACCGGGAATAAACCACTACCGTTTGGGCGAAACGTTATATTTGGGAAATAATCTCATCAACGACAAACCCATCAAAGGGATGAAACAAAACGCATTGACCTTGTATGCCGAATTAATTGAACTTACCGAGAAACCCATCGTGCCCGAAGGCGAAATGGGCGAAAACGTCGATGGGCAAACAACGGATGTAAATCCGGAAGATTACGGCAAAACGTCGTACCGCGGATTGCTCGACATTGGTCTGCTCGACATCGATCCGCGCCACATTGAACCATTCGATGCCGATGTGGAAATTGCCGGTGCATCATCAGACATGATTGTCATTGACCTCGGATCAGACAAACCACGCTACAAGGTAGGCGACCTCATCCGTCTCCGAATGACTTACATGGGTGCACTTGGCGTGATGAACTCAAATTACATTGAGAAACGAGTAGTATAATAGCACAAAACCAATCTCCATACACCGCAATTTTAACCAATTGCGGTTTTTTTGTTTTCAACGATATGGAAACACAAACTCATTTTTATAGAATTCACACATCAGCGAAAGCGAAAACCGGTACAAACCAAAACAATAGCAATGCAGTTTCAACAATAAAAAATCGGCAAAAAATCCATAAATTTGCCCCACAAAAAATCCCAAATCGATTCCATGACAAAAACCATTCTGCTACTGGACAACTACGATTCATTTACCCATAATCTATTGCATCTTTTGCAGCAAGTAAGGCCGCAGTATAATTATACTACCTTGCGAAACAGCGACACGCAGTTAAAATCTATTCTTCCCGATGCATTAATAATTGGCCCGGGACCAATGACCCCGGCAGAAACCGGACTGCTCAATAACTATTTCCAAAACACCATAAAACCAAAAAATATTCCAACGCTCGGAGTATGTTTAGGCATGCAATTTTTGGGCTACGAAGCAGGATTAACCGTTACAAAATCGACTATGCCGGCACATGGTGCGGCCATAGAAATTGAACACAACGCAACCGACATTTTTACCGGAATGCCCACACCTACTATCGGAGCGCGTTACAACTCACTGGAGATTAACGCCAAAACGGTTGCGGCAAATCACCCGTTAAAAGTACTGGCCACCGCACGCGAAAATGGCGCAATTATGGCATTGCGACACAAGGAACGCCCACATGTTGGGGTGCAATTTCACCCGGAAAGCTTCCTAACCAAAAACGGATATCAAATTATCGATAATTTTTTTCAGTACTATGTGGAAATTTAACGTTCAAAACATCGACATACACCGCAACTGGAGCTTGACCGATGTCATTTCAATGATTGAAAAATGGGACGGCACACTGCTTTTCACGAGCCCGGAACACGACAACTCACATAATATTGTACTGGGAATTAATCCCATTGCAACCATTTCGTCTGACAACCAACACACGCTTGCAGACGTTGATGCCATTGTTGCATCCAATAAGCACATTACACACCCTTTTCTTTTTGGTCATGTTAGCTACGATGCCAAACACATTATTGAAGAACCGGGTATTTATAAAGAGCTCCAAAATAACCAGTTCGCATTATTCCAATTCACCATTTATCAGTTCGTGTTTATTTTTACGCCATCGTGGGAACTAAAACAAAGCGTAGAGCTATCGGGTAAGACAAAATCGAAAACCATTACAATTGATCAAATTGAGCAGTTTAGACCGTCGAAAGCCGGGCGGTTTTCTGTTTCCATTGAAAATTCACATCCCACCAAAAAAGGATTTATTAAAGGCGTCGAAAGCATTCACAATTATATAAAAGCCGGCGATGTGTACCAAGTAAACCTTACCCGGCAAATTTCGGGAACCATAACCGGAAGCAAAACCGCTGCCGCACAAGCCCTACTGGAATCGAACCGTATAGAATTCGGCGTACTTCAAAAATGCGGCTCGCGGTATTTGGTTTCCACATCGCCCGAGCGTTTTTTTCAAACAGACGGGCAAACCATTCTTACTTCGCCCATAAAAGGGACTGCCCCAACCTCATCGGAAAACCACAATGCAGGCACGGAATTGCTAACCGATGAGAAAAACCTCCGCGAATTGGCCATGATTACCGACCTGCTCAGGAACGACCTGTCGCGTATTTGCGAACCGGGTACAGTAAAGGTAAAGGGATACCCAATTCTAAAAACGCTACACAACGTCCACCATTTAGTAGCCGACATTGAAGGAAAACTTACAACCACCGACTTTAGCAAAATAATTACAGCACTGTTTCCGGGTGGTTCCATTACGGGATGCCCAAAAATAAGAGCCTGTCAAATAATTGAAGAGTTAGAACAACAAGGTCGTGGCCCCTACACCGGCAGTTTTGGATATATTACCGGACACAAGAAAATAGACCTGAATATTCTTATACGAACGGTTTTTATAGAAAACGACCAACTTACGTTTAATGTAGGAGGCGGAATCACTCTGATGTCGGAACCCGAAGATGAATTTTTGGAAACCCAACACAAAGCGCAAAATATTTTGCAGGCGCTTAATGTGCAGGAAACAAACACTTAAACACAACTCCCCAGTTTGCCAAGTCCAATTTCAATAAAAACTATTTTTAAAACTGATAATTGGAAGAATAAGCGAAAAATTATCATAAAACAAATAAAAAATAACCGGGCATTGCAAACGTTTTCTAATACTCACTCCATTGTAATTCAACAAATTAAATGAATAAAAAAATCTACTGACAATCCAATAAAAATTATTAAATTTGTAGTCCGAAAATTTTGAGTTACAAAATTATTATTCAATCATAAAAACCAATAATTATGACTAAACACGTTTACACCTTCGGCGACGGAAAAGCAGAAGGTAAAGCCGACATGAAAAACTTGTTAGGTGGAAAAGGTGCAAACCTTGCAGAAATGAACCGAATTGGAGTTCCTGTACCAGCAGGTTTTACAATTACGACAGAAGTTTGTACTGAATATAACCAAAAAGGAAAAGATGCAGTAGTTGCCATGATAAAAAAAGAGGTTGAAGCCGGAATAGCTGCAACTGAAAAGGCAATGAACGCAACGTTTGGTTCAAAAGGAGAGGCTTTTCCATTGTTGCTTTCTGTACGTTCAGGTGCACGCGTTTCAATGCCCGGTATGATGAATACTGTATTGAATCTCGGAATGAATGACGATACTGTGAAAATTATTGCTGAAGCATCGAAAAACGAAAAATTCGCATACGATTCTTATCGTCGTTTTATACAAATGTATGGAGAAGTGGTAATGGGCGTTGAACCAGAAGAAGGAGAACACGATCCATTTGAAATAATCCTCGACAGAGTAAAAGATGAAAAAGGCTATAAAAATGATGCTCAGTTTACGGCAGACGACCTGAAAAGCATTGTAGAAGAATTTAAAGCCGTAGTTAAAGCCAAAGCCGGGAAAGAATTCCCAAATGATCCTTACGAGCAACTTTGGGGTTCTGTAACTGCTGTATTTGACTCATGGAATACGCCACGTGCAATTCTTTATCGTCAGAAAGAGCAAATTCCAGAAGAATGGGGAACGGCTGTAAACGTTCAGGCTATGGTTTATGGAAACATGGGCGACACTTCAGCTACAGGTGTTTGTTTCTCTCGCGATGCAGCTACCGGTGAAGACATTTTCAATGGAGAGTACCTAATCAATGCACAAGGCGAAGACGTTGTTGCCGGTGTTCGTACTCCACAGGAAATTACCTTAGAAGGTTCGCGTCGTTGGGCTCAGCGTAACGGCACTTCAGAAGAAGACCGTAAAGCACACTTCCCTTCGTTAGAAGAGGCTATGCCCGAAATATACAAAGAACTAGATACAATCCAGCAGAAACTGGAAGATCACTATAAAGATATGCAGGATATGGAGTTCACCATTCAGGATGGTAAACTTTGGATGTTGCAAACCCGTAACGGAAAACGTACTGGTGCAGCCATGGTAAAAATGGCTAACGATATGCTTAAAGAAGGCCTGATTGATGAAAAAATAGCACTTCTGCGTCAGGATCCTAATAGACTAGACGAATTATTGCACCCTGTATTTGATAAAAAAGCTATCGCAAATGCAACTGTATTAAGTAAAGGTTTACCTGCTTCACCTGGAGCGGCAACTGGAATTTGTGTATTCTCCGCTGAAAAAGCTGAGCAATTAGCAAATGAAGGTAATAAAGTAATTCTTGTACGTCGCGAAACTTCTCCAGAAGATTTAGCAGGTATGTATGCTGCTGAAGGTATTCTTACAGAGTGTGGTGGTATGACATCTCATGCCGCTGTAGTTGCCCGTGGTATGGGTAAATGCTGTGTTTCTTCTGCTGCCGGAATTTCTGTGTCACACACTGAATTAAAAATTGGCGACAGAGTATTTAAAGAAGGTGATTTCATTTCATTGAATGGAACTACTGGAGAATTGTATGATGGTAAAGTTGAAACTATTACTCCTACTTTGGATGGCGATTTCGGAAAAATCATGGATTTAGCCGAAAAGAACACACGCATGTATGTTCGCACAAATGCTGACACACCACATGATGCACAAGCTGCTCGTGATTTTGGTGCAAAAGGTATTGGTCTTTGCCGTACAGAGCACATGTTCTTCGAAGGAGATCGTATTTGGAAGATGCGTGAGATGATTTTGGCTGAAAATGAAGAAGGTCGTCGCGAAGCATTAAATAAATTATTACCTATTCAGCGCGAAGATTTCCATGGAATTCTTAAAGCGATGGACGGATATGGTGTAACCATCCGCCTGCTTGATCCACCATTGCACGAGTTTACACCAAA
>JAWOEM010000244.1:0-5049 GCA_046482785.1 Salinivirgaceae bacterium | reverse complement strand
TTTTCAACTGCAAATGGATTGCTTCCATCCGAACCTGGCGGGGCAATTCCTGCATCGTCATAAACCTAAGGAGTTTACATGGAAAAAGGGACAGAGCCACATTCCAATTATTATTCCTAAAGAGTACCTGAATTTGTATAACTTCGGATTTGCAAAAGCGCAGGGGCTACCAAATGTTTCTGAGAAATTAGTGGGGCGCTTCTCTTTCGATATTCAATTAAGTAACAATCAAAGGCAAGAGCGGTATACCGGTTCGGTGGCCGGATTTACAAATCGTGTACAATCTTTACTTGTACCGTATGCCTTTCTAAAAAATGCCAACAATCGTTTTAGTAGCAGTGAAAATCAAAAACCCGATCGGCTTATATTAAAAATTAAGCCCAATATGGAAAAAGATTTGTATAATTACTTGGAGCAAAAAGGCTTTGAGACCACTCACGATGCCTTTCAGGGTGGGAGAGTGGCACTGTTTGTCAACGTTAGTGGTACGGTATTGCTCGCTATTGCATCGCTAATTATTTTGCTTGCGCTAATTATTTATGCATTAACATTGCAGTTGACAGTGCAGCGGAATAAAGATGAAATTTATCAATTGATTCTTCTTGGGTATTCTCACCGCACCATATTTATTGTCTACACCGTTTTACAATCGGTTATTGCGCTTTTTGTATTTGCATTGAGTGCCACTTTGGTTTATCTGCTGACCGGTGAGGCTATCGATTTTCTTGCACAACGATACATAAACCTCGAAAGTTTTAGCATTGTTCCCGGCGTATTGACCTCGGCACTTGTTATGGTTGGGTTTCTTGCATTTCTTGCCGCAAATACGTATCGGTTGGTACGTCGATTAAGTTTGCGAGGTACAATTTAATGCTGCTTAACTTACTAGTATTGATCGGTCAGACAAAAATAGTTGCTGTGGACAAGAGAGAATGTTGCAACAAAAAAAATAACAATTGTTGACGTAGTTATTTCGGCACAAGCTGTATTTATTCTACAATAACAAATTCTGTTCGCCTGTTGAGAGCTTTGCCTTCTTCTGTTGAATTTGGCGCCACAGGCTTCGACTGTCCATATCCGGTATAGGATAACCGACGACGATTGATTCCTTTTTTGACCAGATATTTGTGTACTTTTGCAGCTCGTTTGTTCGATAGTTTCATGTTGAATGCTTTCCCTGCTACATTGTCTGTGTGGCCTTCAATGCGAATTTTAAGCGTAGGATTATCATTCAAGTACTGAACAAATTCATCGAGCATTAACATGGATGTTTGGGTAAGCTCTGTGCTGTTAAATGGGAAGAGAACATCGTTGAGGCGGCTGTTGGCACCGGCTTTGGCTTCTTTTATGGCAAAGTCGAACTCCATATTGGCCACTTGGTCTGTAGAATCAGAAATGGTTTTGGTATTAATAAACTTTGAAGCAAACGTATAGTTTGGCTTTCTAATGGTGAGAATATAATCGTCTTTAACATCAGCAGGTAGGGCAATAGCGTATTTGCCTGTGGCGTTGTCAACCATTCCTTCGCTTACTTCTTTGTTGTTGGTGTTTTTTGCTTCTATGGCAAAGTTTTGCAGTCGCGCCCCATTTCCATCGACCAGTTTTCCTTTAACAAATAGCATTTTGTGGGGTTGGATTTTTTCGTGCAGTTCAAATCCGAGTATATCGTATCCGCCTAAACCGGAATGGGCATTTGAGCTAAAGAATGCGTAGTGCCCATTGGTAGCAACTATAAAACCCGATTCATCTTCTTCGGAATTAATGGGGTATCCAATGTTTTCGGGCTGTTGCCAGGCAGTGTCTTTGTATCGACTTAAAAAAATATCGTATCCACCTATGCCTGCATGTCCGTCCGATGCAAAGTAGAGCGATTTATTATCGGGGTGAATAAATGGAGCCCGCTCGTTCAGGTGAGAATTTACCGGTGCACCCAAATTTTTTGGCTTCGCCCACTGTCCGGTACTGTCTAGTTTTGAATAGTAAATATCAATTCCTCCCATTCCGCCGGGTCGGTACGATGCGAAATACAATGTTTTTCCGTCGGCTGAAACTGTAGGGTGGCCCTCCCATGTAGTTAGTCCGTTAATACCATTTTCCATTCGTTGCAATTCCCCCCATTTCCCGTTTACATTGCGTGTTTCGTAAATATCACAATTTTTGTACGGGCGACCGTCGGGCAGTTTGGTTTGCTTGCACACGGTGATAAATAGTTGTTTATTATCGATGGTAATGGCAGCTGCACCTTGGTTTTCGCCTTGATTAAACGGGTAGGGCATAGCTCGTGGTTCATCGAAAACCGGATTTCCGGTAGAATCCCACCGAATGAAGTTACTATAACTGAATTCTTCCGATAGACTTGGAGAATATTGCCCCGGCATTTTTTTCCATACTTTGCGGGTAAAAAGCATGTAGCTTCCATCGGGAGCTATGAGCGGCATAAACTCGTCGTTTTCGGAGCATATGCCGGCAACAGGTATTGGATTGAAATCTACCGGGTTGGCCGTAAGGAGCTTAAATGTTTGGGCTCTTTCGAGCATCTTGTCTGTTTGTGGAAGTTGCTTATCGTGCGGAACATGGTTTGCATATTCGTTTAGCCAACGAAATGCCCCTGTTAAATCGCCTCCGGTGTAGTGAATTTTTCCCAGATAGTAAAGCGCTTGATAGTTTTCATATGACGGGCATAAATCGTAAGCTGCTTCAAAATAATCCGAAGCCATGTTTAGCAGTCGGTTCAGGCTAGCTACTTTTCGACGGTCGTATTGTACTATTTCAGCTTGTTTGTAATTTTTGCGAGCCAGATGGTAACGCGGAGCAACCCATTGCGGTTCCATGTCAATTATTTTGTGTAAAAGCGACTTGGCTTTATTGTCGTTGGCTCCCCAGCTTTCCATAGCTTTTCCGAAAAGCTTTTGGGCTTTCTCCGATGGCTCGTAGCATTCAGACGGCTGTCCGAAAAATGTTGCCGAATGCAACAACAGAATACCAATGAGCCATAGCTTATAGAATATCGGTTGGCTCATAAAAATGGTTTAATTGATAATGGTGCTTTGCGGCTTGCTCGATTTGTGTTGTTCAATGAGTAGCGATTTCTGCACATCGTCGTCGTAATAAAGGTTCCATGTGTCGGTGTCGAGGAGGTTCATGTATGCATAATCGCCAATATAGTGGCTTCTTTCCAACTTAATGCGCACTCCATTTTTATTCCATGAGTAGAATTCGTATGCATAATCAGATGTTTCACTTAGCTGGCGAGCAGGTACATACACAGCTTCTTGATTAAGTTTTGATGATACAACTTTGACGATATCTTTTATGCGATAGTGTGGAATATTGTGTTGTTCAATTGCATAAATATAATTGTATCCAATAATTTTGATTTTTATGTCGCGATTGGTAATCAGTTCGCAATCTTCAATGGTGTAGGTGTCGTAATTGTATATGCCGCGGGTTTTAACCAGTTCACGATCAATTGTTTCGCCAATTGTGTACTTTGATGCTATGCGGAATTTGGTTTGTTCATAGTTATTGGTTTCCTTAATGTTCAGGTCTTTCTTTTGTGAAGTACAAACCTTTGGGTAATTTTCTGCATAAAGCACCAAGTAGGATTTGTTATTTTTCACTTTAAAGTCGTAGCCCACGGTTGCTGTAATGGTGGTATCGCCAATAAGTTCGTACTGCCTGTTTTTGTTGTATTTACCAACGCCTTTTATTAATGTGTATGTGATGGTAGAATCGGTAATTGAAATGGGGAAAAGCGTATCTCCAACCATTTCTTTTCGTTGTGCATCGAAATGTGTGTATGATACTGAATAGGCATCACGGAAAATTACGTCATTGCCAATGTACCATTCATTGTCGATAAAAGCACGCTCTTCAATAGACGTTTGTGTGGTACATGACACTGTAGCGAGGAGGAGGAAGAATAGCAGATAGTATGTGTTTCTCATTGTCATAGCTTTATAGTTTCGAATTTTGTCTAAAAATAGTGATTTTACCTGAATTCGCATAAAAAAAGCACTGACAATAAAAATTATCAGTGCTTCTTTAGGTAATTATTACTTTATTCAGGTTAAATGGTGTCCGTGAATAGTAATATTATTTTTAATGGTAATCCGTTTTTGTACCTAATTTGATTTTGATTTTCTTCATTTGCCCCATTGTCCGCCAGCTGGCGGATGTGAAGAAAATCAATTGCTCCCTTTAGGTTTGGGGCAGAACAATTGATTTTCACTGCATTGGTTCTGTTTTAGGTACAAAAACGGATATGCGGATTAAATTTCATACCAAATAAACACGTATTCTCTATTTTTTGTATATTTGGCCGTATGAACTCGTTCATTTATAATACCCTCTCCCACGATATTGGCAAATGCCTTTTTGAATGCTGGATTTGCTAGAAAGCTTCATTGTCTTTTCGCCCGAGATATTCTAGAAATAGATTCATCACAAATAAAATCTAAATTCCTCAACAGAATTGTTAGCTCTATTTTTTTCGCTAGCAAACCTTAGGTAGAAACTGAGGTCTATTTTGAAAATTAGATAATTACTCGGCAACTTCCATTTTTTTAAATCCAAAACGATTAACCAATGAAGGGTATACTATTCGACCGTAAACATTTTGCCGTTCACGATGGCCCGGGCATTCGGCAAACCCTCTTTTTTAAAGGTTGCCCGTTGCGTTGCACGTGGTGTCATAATCCCGAAAGCCAGCGCACCGAGCCACAAACCTATACGCAAACAACCCTACTCGATGGCCAAAAAATCCAACGGAACCAAACAGTTGGATATTCCATTGAAAGTAAGACACTGATGGAACAAATTTTAAGCGATCGGGTTTTTTACGAAGAATCGGGAGGTGGCGTAACATTCAGCGGTGGAGAACCTTGCATGCAGCCCGATTTTTTGCTCGAACTGCTTAAACTATGCAAAAATGAAGGAATTCACACTGCCTTAGATACCTGCGGATATGTACAGCCAAACACATTCCAACAAATTGCAAAACAAACAAACCTACTTTTATACGATTTAAAACTAATTGGCGACAAAGAG
>JAWOEM010000045.1:0-5381 GCA_046482785.1 Salinivirgaceae bacterium | reverse complement strand
TAAGATTTCCGACTGATATTGGACGGACAAAAAATATCAGAGCAATAAAAATAGAGCAAAAACCTAGCAAAAAAAGGCAGTATGAAAAACAAAACGAAACCGAAACGCCTCGTAGAGGCAGCATTATGGTAGATACAGAAACCGGCAGTAAACATAAGCCTCGTAGAGGCAAAAATTATGGTTAAAGGAATTGGAAACAGAACAATAATGCCCCGCCTAACGGCGCTCTTGAAATTATCCGCAAACATTTGCTACCATAATTTCGCGCTCAATGGCGCTCAAAACTCCATGTTTAAAACCCAAAAACATTTTGGCAATCGATTAATGCCTACCGTCTGTTGTTTCAATTTTTCGACGAACGGCCATTCCCTCTTGACTGAGAAGAAAGTTCTTGGTGCACTCGGGTAAAAATTGCAAATATTTATCTAACTCGTTGTTTTTAATAGCTTTACGAATAATCGATGCACTCACAATTTGTTCTTCATCGGCAGCATTCGATAATTGCAAGCGTGGTACTTCAACCAATTCAATTCCTTCGGGTGGCAAAAATGCTTTCATGGCATCATTATAGGCCGCGGTGGTTTTGCAATAGTTTTCTGTTCCCACGTAACGCCTTTCAATGCCCAAAACAGGTGCAACATACCTGATAAATGTACGAACATCGAGTTCGGCTTGCTTTTGAGAAATTTCACTTTGTGGCTGATCTTTAAGAAAGTACGCCGGAAAAATAATTCCTGAAACCACATAATGCCCACCACGCAGCATTACCACATTAGGCAAATGTTTTGTTCCTTCCTCAATAAGCTTCCAGCGCACAGAAAACGGGAAGCTCGATTTATCTTCCTCTACAACAAACAAATAAAGCACACGGCTCTCCATGGCTGCTTTTTCAATCAAGTATTTGTGGCCGTTGGTAAACGGGTTGCAATTGACCACCAATGCAGAAACCGGACCGGTAGAAACGTCCATTTTCTTACTTCGCAAATAATCTTGATAGGTTTTGATGTTTTCGTACCCAAACTCCAACACCGAAAAAAGTGGCGATGCAGTGGCAATTTCGGTAAATCCAAGACCTTCGAAAACCTGCGTGTTTCGCGGAAGCGTGTACACAAATATATGTTTATGCTTTTGGAGCAACCGATCCATTAAATGCGTAACAATTTGGGAAAATGCAGCGGTAGACCGATAATCTTTTGCAACGGCTACATATTTTAAGATATGATTTTGATACGATCCGGTACCAATAATTTCGTTGTTCAACGTATAAAGCACCATGGTATAATCGACCGATTGAGAGTCATATTCAAAATCGAGTCCGGCCAAAAATTCGGACACAAATTTCACATCGAACGGATTCTCAATATCGAGTATTTCCTCTCTAAATTCTGCATTTTCAAAGCTCATAGACTGAAAAATTTGGGTTTTGCTGACAAAGATAAATGAAAATAGACACCGACAACAGGTCGGCCGAGCCTCCGGGCGAAATATTTTCGTTTTTGCACCATGTGCAAAATACCTCGTAAGGCCTCATTTGGTTATTAATTAGCGCATTATAGCTACATGCTGCTTTTTGCTGTAGTATTTTTAGTTTGCCAATGCCGCCCCGATGAATGACGTTACTATCGGCATTTACCTGCATAATTTTAAGTAAGGTTCGAAATAACGCACAATTTCGTTTGCCAACAGGCAAGTTTTTATGGTAACCCGACTTGCGAAGCTCGGGCAACCCATATTCAAAAACGGTGGGCAAAGCAGAAGCAGCCTCGTTTCGGATACCTGCTTTCTGCGCAGGAAATTTTCGTAGCACTGCATTGCCATTGGTTACATCTTTTGCAATGGCCGGATCATTCGTAAAATAATCGGCAATTTTATAGATTTCATTACGAATATTTTCATCAGAAAGGGTCAAGTTTTGCCGACCCAAATTTGTAATGGCACTGCCTGCAAGTAAAAACAAAAATATGGCACCCTTATGGGTATTGATCTGCTGTGTACCTTCGAACATGGCATTTTCTGCTCGCACGCCTACTTCACGCAATTGCGCTACAGAAAAAGGCTCGCTCCGGCTCAGCGCATTTGTATAAAACGCACTTAACTCCGGCATCAAACACGAAATAGAAACCAGAAATGTGCTGTAGTCCATATCGGAATGTGCACCACTGTCGACTGGCGATACAAGCCCGGGTTTCGGAAATAGTGACGCTTCTGCTAAAAGGGCAAATAAGGTATATTCCGCTAGAAGCTTTGCTTGAGTAGTCTGCTGCTGTTTTTTTAACCAAGAAAGCATTTCATTTTGCATAAAACTGCGCAGTTGCTCAACGGAATGCCGCTGCAATCGCCGACAATCGTTAGCCGGTTCATCACAAATATAACATTGTTTTTGCTTACCGCTGCTAATATTCTCTCCATTGGCACTCATTACATCCACATCGATAAAGCGCCCCAATGCATGCTGGAGCTCGAAATTCTCAGTTGTTTTTTTTAGTTTATCAATGCTTTCGGCAAAATCTACGGGTGCGTAAAAGTAGTTTCCAATAGCCGATTTTCCGGTTCTGAGTTGGCTCTCGTCCATGAAAATGCGTTGCGCTTTTGCAAATACATAAAAATCGGTCAATGTTTGATGAAAAAACGCATCGGCACCAGCCAAATCTTTCGGCCAACCGGGAATATTAAGCGCCAGACTTACTATCGGTTTTTGATTCTCGCGGGCACACAGCAATTTCTGTTCCACCAAATGGTCTTTGGCAGTAAGCAAATCGTTTAGCACCGATTTTTTTGTTTGCACTCGTCCCCTCTTTTATTTAATTTGCTTGATGGTATCGATAATGGTTCCATCGCGATATTCTATAACACCAACCACCTTATCCGTATGCTCAATGGGATCGGGCACACCTGTAATTCGATCGACTTCGCGCTCCAACTGTTCGATGGGAACTACCGGCAAACCGGCTTTTTTCAACGTTGCTTCCAGATTCACATTTTTCGGATTCACGCAAATTCCCCGTTCGGTTACCACCACATCGACACTTTCGCCGGGCGTAACCACATTATTGACCTGCTTTTTAATAATGGGTAAGCGTCCTCGAAACGACGGAGCAACAACCACCGTTAGTTTAGCACCGGCAGCCGTATCGGAATGTCCGCCAGAAGCGCCTCTCACATCGCCTTCCGAGCCCGTAATTACATTTACATTAAAATGGACATCCACTTCAAGTGCTCCCAAAACAACCACATCGAGTTTATTAATCATACAACCACAATTGTACGGATTGGCATATAACCCGGCCGGAATTTCGATGTGATACGGATTTTCTTTTAGCGAACTACTTACGGCGGCATCGAACGACTGCACATCGAAAACAGCGCGAAAAAGGCCTTCGTTGAGCATATCGACACCATAGGAAGTAACACCACCAAGCAAAAACGAGCCTTTAATTTCGTGTTTTTTCATGGCTTCGCGCACAAATTTGGCCACCGCCAGCGATGCGCCACCCGCTCCTACCTGAAACGACACGCCATCTTTAAACAATCCGGAATGAACAATGGTATCGGCAGCAATTTTTGCTATCCGCAAATCGAGCGGAGCTTTGGTAATACGGGTTGTACCCGATGCAATTTTTTTGGCATCGCCAATACTGTCTGTCTCGACAATATAATCGACATAATTTTGCCTGATGGAAGGTGGTACGCATGGATATTCGACCAAATTATCGGTTACAATAACCACTTGCCGTGCATACCAGGCATCGATCATGGCATAACCCATCGAGCCAAATGCCGATTGACCATGTGTTCCGGTGGCATTGCCCTCCTCATCGGCTGCCGAGGCGGCCAAAATGGCCAGATCGATTTTTATTTTTCCTGTTTGAATACTCCGCACACGGCCACCGTGGGAGTGAATTACAAACGGTTTTTGTAGTGCACCACGCGCAACAGCTTCGCCAATTTTTCCGCGAATTCCGGAGCTATAAATCTGTGTAATTGTTCCATTCTCAATATAAGGCAAAATGGCTTCGTGCGCCGAAGTTAACGACGATGAAGCTAGCGTAATATCTTTAATGCCCATGTTGGCCAAAATATGCATGGCACGCACCAAAATATCATCGCCACTGCGCAGATGATGATGAAACGAAACCGTCATTCCGTTATACGGGTTACACTTTAAAATTGCTTCCTCCAACGAGTTGCACATTTTAGATGAATGCGGCATACACGCCTTAATAGATGGAGGTACGGTTTTTTCGTCCATCCACCCCTTTTTCAGTTTTTCCCAGGTTCCGAGGAATGGCTCCAATTTGCCAAGTCCTTCAAGCTCTTCGGGAATAAGTATATTGAGTGCGTTTTTTATCATAATCGGTAAATCTTAAAATTCAGTACCCAAAAGAAAAAAATGGGAGTTTCTAAAAGCCATAAAAATTACTACAAAAAGCGTCGACCTATTTTGTGGGTTCGTATTCAATATCGGCTAAAGCCAACGTGTACACGGCGCGGGTAACGACGGGAGCATCGACCATTTTGCCATCGACGGCAAATACGCCAATATCTTTTGCCTTATTTTCGTAATAGGCTTTTACAATTCGGTAAGCTTTCCGTATTTCCTCGTCGGTCGGTGTAAATACATCGTTTACAATATTGATTTGTCGTGGATTAATAACCGCCTTTCCGGTAAAGCCAATTTTTTTAATGTACGACGTTTCTTCCCGAAGCCCCTCCTCATCTTCGGTATCGGTAAAAACCGTATCCATGGCATCAATTTTTGTGGCTTTGGCCGCCATCACAATGCGTTTGCGGGCATAGTCGATTCCATAGTTATCTTTCGATTTTTCGATTTGCATATCGGCGGTTAAATCTTGTCCGCCAATGGTTATAGCATCGATACGTGGCGCAAATGACGCTAGCTCGTAAACGTTCTGCACGCCCAAAGCCGATTCAATCATCACATGAATTTTCATGGCATTGTGAGGCAAGCCGTGGTGCTTTTCAATATTTTCGATTAACGACAATACCCTTCCCAGCTCCTCGGTAGTTTCCGTTTTAGGCAGCCTGATGGCATGTGGTTGTAAAGGCACAATTTCTTCCAAATCGGATGCTCCAAAAGGCGTATCGATATGGTTTACACGAATGGTTACCTCACAATTATAGTAGTCGTTGTATTTTAACATGTTACGCACCAAAATGCGAGCAGCATCTTTCTGGTTAAGCGCTACAGCATCTTCTAAATCGAGCAATACGCTGTCGGCACCATAAACGCCACCTTGCTGCAACATAGCAGGGTTATTCCCAGGAATGTACAACATTGTTCTGCGCTTTTTTATTGAACTATTTGACATGATACATTTTTTTTGAATAGCATTTACAATGTTCCTTTTTGCAAATTGAGC
>JAWOEM010000357.1:0-2819 GCA_046482785.1 Salinivirgaceae bacterium | reverse complement strand
CAGGGAGCATACATTTCCAGCGTGTACGAAAATCAAGTGTATGTATACCAAAATAGTAGCAATAATAATTATATTAGTCAATATTCAAGCGGAACGTTTACTTCTCCGTTCGATGTAAACTTTGAATCTCAACGTATTTATGCCAATGCAATGACATTTGCGGGTGCGTATCAAGATGAGCTACTAATAATTAGCGACTTTTATGGATATCCTTCCGGCGAATTTGTAGACGTTGGAACAGGTTCCGAGGTGCCTTATTCCTACGTTTATCGTTCTCCCTATTCATCTACCACCGATGATGTTTTTATTGGCACATCGGCAGGCCAATTATTTAAAGCCGAGGTGAGTACGTATATTCATTCGGTAGAGGAAATTACCGGAACCGATTTTCCTGTCGGGTATATTTCTTCTATTAATATGGCCGGTAGTCAAGATACCATTTTGGTTACTTTTTCCAATTATGGAGTAAACTCGGTTTGGTTAACCGTTAACGGTGGCCTCGATTGGGCAAGTGTAGAAGGCAACCTGCCCGACGTGCCGGTTCGGTTTGCCGTTTTCCATCCGGAAAATAGTCGTCAGGTAATGTTGGCAACAGAAACCGGTGTGTGGACTACTACCCATTTGTTTCGCGATAACGTAACGTGGGAAATTTGCGACGATTTTCCTTTTGTACGCACCGACATGCTCGATGTAAGAGCAGGCGACAATACATTGCTTGCTGCCACGCATGGCCGCGGACTATTCACTGCCACATGGCCTGTAGCCGATTATTCATCCATTGGCAACAGCATATCTTCAGGCACTTTGCGGATGAGTCCGAACCCGGCTAAAGTAAACCAACCTGTGACGATTACGCTGCCCCAAAGTGGAATGTACCGTTTAGTGGTATCGTCCGTAGATGGAAAAGTGGAAGAGCAAAAACAGGGCAAAGTAACTCGCGGCGAAACATTGCAGTTTACGCCCAAGCAAAGCGGCACATTCTTTATTGTTGTAATGATGGGAAACAAACACTATAAATCGACGTTAGTAGTACAATAAAAAATCATGAAAATGAAACAAATACTTTTTGTAATGAGTGCATTAGGCATATTTTTGAGCTTCGATGCTTGCCGTGTAAGTGAAACTGCCAAACAAGAAGGCAGTTCCAGCTTGCTATGGAAAATTTCAGGAGACAACTTACCGGGCGCTTCCTATGTGTATGGAACCATTCATATTCAAGATAAACGCATATTCAATTATGGCGAAAATGTGCGTCAAGCATTTCAGAATGCCAATCAGGTTGCGGTAGAGGTATTGCTGGACGAAATTAATCCTGCAACAGCCATGCAACTTATGTTGATGAAAGATTCAACCCTCGATATGCTTATGTCGGAAACAGAATATAAGCGGCTTGCCGATAACTACCAACAGGTTACCGGTGCCGATATTTCTAATGCCGCCACAATGAAACCGTTTTTCTTATCGGCCAACCTTATTCAGGCTATTGCTCCAGGCGATATGCCCGTGCCACTCGATCTGCATTTTATTCAGCAGGCTCGCGAGCAAAACAAAACGGTTATTGGGCTTGAAACGCTGGAAGAGCAAATAGCAATTATTGACGGACTATCGTATTCTACACAGGCCGAAATGCTTTTGGAAAGCCTTGAAGATGTGGATGAATTGAAACAACAGTTCAATAAACTGGTGGATGCCTACTTGAGCATGGATAAAGATGCTATTGTAAAACTTACCGACGACCCAACAATTCCTGCCGGGTTTATGGATGAGTTACTCAATAAGCGCAATAAAATAATGGTAGAACGCATGGAGAAAGCAATACAACATGCCGAAACGTTTACTGCTGTTGGAGCCGCTCACTTGTACGGAAAAGATGGCATTGTGTCGATGCTCAAAAATCGTGGTTATATTGTTGAAGCTGTTCCGGTAACATTTGATTAGCGAAAAAAATAACGTCACTACTTCTGTGGTGGCGTTTTTTTACGTCTTTTCATTACACTGAAACCTATTAGAACACTAAGGAGCGCTGCGCCAAGTGCGACGGCCGTGGCAGGTGCGTCTTTCTCCGAGGTAAACTCCAATGTAACCGGGGCACCCAATATGAAAGGGTCGAGTTTCCAGTGTGCAGTATTTCCCGTAATTGTGTCGGCATTTGAGCTGACAGCTTCTCCCGGCATTTTTGCACTAAATGTTACGTTGCCCATGAGCAATGAAATATATAACCCAATTTTCGGGTTTAACGTGTACTGTATGGTTTTTCGGGCTTTTTCCGATAATTTGACTTTTGTGGCGCTTTCAATGCTACCGATCAAATATTCCGTATCGGTGATATTCATGTCGTTATAATCGTTCTCGAATGGCGACATCGAAATGGTGTTGTGTTCTGTGGGATTGCCTCGTTGTGCTGCAAACTCTATTTTTCCAAACATCTTGGTCTTCCACGCTTCAATCAATGGGTTTGTTTCCGAGGCATTTGTGGCCAGTTCCGCTATTTCATTGATAATACAATAGGCAATCCATTTTTGAAACTTTAACTCAAGCGAGTCTGAATTGGCCATTTTACCATTACGAATGTGTTCAATTTCATTTTTTGTAAAAAAAGTTTTGTAGTCTACACCCCGGAATACCGGTTGAAAGTGTTCGGTGTATGTAAAGCGGGTTTTAATTAGTCGTTGACTTTTTGTTACTTGTATTATTGGATTGCTTGGTTTAAAAAGATAAATAGCCGTATCGTAGCATTTCTGAATTTGCTGCCAGTTCTCGAATTGCTTGGAGTATCTTATTGTTGTTACACGTCTGAGGGTATCAATCGACTGCTTACG
>JAWOEM010000305.1:0-4825 GCA_046482785.1 Salinivirgaceae bacterium | reverse complement strand
GTGTAAAGTTCTTTGTATTGGTCTTTATACTCCGGGGTAAATGTTGCCTGATTTGTAAACGAGCAGCTTGCTAAAAGCAGGCTGCTCGCTATAAGTGCTAAAAATCTCATGGTGTTTTATGCTTTTTCTTTCTTTTCTCCTTCAACAATTTGTTTCGATTTTATTTGATCTTCTTTTTTCAGACCTTCGAGGATTTGAACATTGATTCCATCGCTAATTCCTATTTTTATAAAACGTTTTTCAAACTTCTGTGAGTCTGTTTGTATTTCTACATATACGCTATCGCCTTCATTTTCGAAACTAATTAAGCTCTCTTTTATAGCCATTACGCTATCGCGTTTTTCCAGAACAATGTCGGCTGTAGCCGAATAGCCTGACCGAATAAAGTAGTCTTCTTTTAACTCCACTGCTGCCTTAATCGTAAATTTTACTGCGCCATCTTCTTCAACGCCTTTGGGCGATATATATTCCAGCCACGCATCGAACACCACGTCTTCCAGCGCACCAATGCTGAGTTTTAGTGGCATGCCGTCTTTTATTTTCCCCACTTCGCTTTCGTCTATTTTGCCTTCAAAAATCATTTCGTTCATGTTGGCTACTGTTGCAATGGTTGTTCCATCGTTAAACGTGTTACTTTCAATTACCGAGTTTCCTTGTTCTACCGGTATGTCGAGTATCATTCCACTTATGGTGCTTTTAATAAGCGTGTTTGTTTGAGCTCCGGCTTTCGCCGATACTCCTTCTTTGATGAGGTTAAGGTTGTTTTTTGCCGCTTCAAGCTCCGACTCTGCATTTTGCAGTGCAATTTCCATTTGTTCAAGGTCGGCAATAGCAATCACACCTTTGTCGTAAAGCTTTTTTTGTCGGTCGTATTTGCGTTGTGCATCGGTTACAGTAATTTGGCTTTGCTCCAGACGTGCTTCGGCATTATTCAGGCTTACCATGTCGGGCACTACTGTAACTTTGGCAATGAGGTCGCCTTCTTTTACAATTACGCCCGGCTCCACATATAGTTTGGTAATAATGCCGCTTACTCTGGGCTTTATTTCTACCTCTTTTCTTGGAATAATGGTTCCTGTGGCCACTGTTTTGTTTTCAATGGTTGTGATGAATGGCTGTTCGATTTCATAAACCTTCTCTTTGGGTTGCGATTTTTGATACAGAAATACGATGGTGCCAATAAAAATAGTGGCAATGGCAACGTAAAGTAGTGTGCGAAGAATTTTTTTCATGGTTTCGGTTATTTTTTTATTCGGTTCTTAATGCTTCTATAGGTCTAATTTTGAGTGCTCTGCGAGCGGGAATCATGCCGGCAAATGTGCCCGATAGTACCAGTATTGTTAGTGCTGTTACCGCAATATTGAAATCTACCGTCGGGTTGTAGAAAAAATCGCTACCGGCGCCCATTGCGCTGTTTACCAACTCAATGAGCCCAACTCCGAATACGAGCCCCAGCCAGCCGCTTAGTGCGGTTAATACGAGTGATTCCAGTACAATTTGACTTGTAATTTTTATGGGCTTAGCGCCAATGGCACGGCGTATGCCAATTTCTTTCGTGCGTTCGCGCACCACAACCAGCATAATGTTCGATACCCCAATTACGCCTGCCAGTAAGGTGCCAATTCCAACAAGCCAAATAAGGCCATTTATTCCAATAAACAGGTTTTTCATTTTATTGAATTGCTCCTCTACATTGAAGTGCCCAATTGCCTGATCGTCGTGCGGAGCTATATCGTGTCTTCTTTTGAGTAGGGCAACAACTTCTTCTGTAACTTCGGCTACACTTGTCGATTCGTGACTAGTGAGGGCGTACCACGCCACAATGTCGCCATAATTGTAAATTTGCTGGAGTGTGGTAAAGGGAATGTGCACATTCTGGTTTTCGTTATCGGCTTGACCGCCCATTTTTTTCGATTTGAATACTCCAACAACTTTAAAATACACCCCATTTATTTGTATGTGCTTGTTCAGCGGGTCTTCGCCTTTGTCAAAAAGTACTTCTTTTACGCGTTGGCCGATAACTACAATTTTTCGTCTGCGGTTTAAATCCATTTGGTTAATGAATCGCCCCTCGGTTATGGTTAGTGGGTCGATGAGGTTCCACGCGGGAACATCGCCAAAAATACTAAACGATCCGGTGTTGTCTTTATAAACTGCGTTTGTTGCACCGTTACCACCCCAGCCTTGCACGCGTGGTGCCAGTAATTCAATTCCGGGCACATTGTCTAAAATAGCTTTTGTGTCACTATTCTTAAAGTTCCACCTTCTGCCGGCATCAAACCCTCGATACGGTTCAGAGGTTTTTTGCGTCCACATAAAGGCCGAGTTGGTTGAGAAATCGCCCATGTTGCGGTAAATTCCGTTCTGCAGTCCGGTGCCTGAACCCAACATGACGGTGAGCATAAAAATGCCCCAAAAAACACCAAACGCAGTTAAAAATGTTCTGAGTTTATTGCTTTTTAGTGTGTGTATAATTTCTTGCCAGCGGTCTAAATCAAACATGGTTTTGGGTTTATTCATCGCGTAAAGCGACAATGGGTTTTATACGTGCGGCTTTTCTGGCCGGAATAAGTCCGGCTATGGCGCCACTAATAATCAATAATATGGTTGCACTTATGGCTATGGAAAAATCGGCTTCGGGGTTTCTGAAAAAGTCTGATGTAGGTATGTTTGCCGAAATAAGCTCAAGCAAGCCCACGCCCACCACAAGTCCTATGTAGCCGGCAATGGTGGTAATAGTAACGGCCTCAAGTAGTACCAAATTTATTACCGACCAAGGGGTTGCGCCAATTGCTTTGCGTATACCAATCTCTTTAGTGCGCTCTTTTACCACAATTAGCATGATGTTGCTCACACCTACAATTCCGGCTATAATGGTGCCAATACCTATAATCCATATAAACATGGAAATACCGGTAAATACATTGCGTATTTCTTTGGCGTTTTCAATGTTATTATTGATATACATTGCCCGGTCGTCTTCCACATCGAAATGGTGGCGCGATGCAAATTGTTTGCGTAGCGTTTTTTCCAGCTCTTGGCTTTGTTGCAGACCAATATTTTCGACTGTAAATGCCAAATTGTGGATTTTGTTCCCCTGTCCAAATGTGCGTTGAGCTGTGTTTATGGGAATATAAACACGCTCGTTATCGCGTTCGTTCAAGTCGCGGAATACTCCAATTACTTTGAATGGAATGTCGCCAAGGCGAATATAGGTTCCCAGTGGCTCTTCTCCTTTTTTAAACAGAGCCTCTTTTGTTTTGTAAGAAATGGCCACAACTTTCCTGTAACCTTTCATATCTAGTTGGTTGATAAATCGACCTTCGTCAAAGCTTAGCTGCTCTAACTCTTCCGTTCCCGGATGTACACCGTAGACCCGATGCCCAATGCGTTCTGTGTTGTAGTGTATTTCGGCATTGCTGTATACGCTTAAACGCGATGAGCTGCTTCCAATAACACTGGCGTTCAGGCGTTTGGTTTCGTTTAGGTCTTTATTTGTGTACTGTATAAACCTGCCGGGTTGGTAGCCTGCATGGGCTTTGGAGGTTTTTCCGCGGTACAACCAGAAGCTGTTTTGTGCATCGCCTTCAAAGTTATACATAACCGCATTTTGCAACCCCCGGCCTGCTCCAAGCATAATGATGAGCATAAAAATACCCCATGCTACACTAAACGCTGTGAGAAACGTCCGTAATTTGTTCTTTTTTATGGTCGAGAGAATCTCTTGCCACTTATCCAAATCAAACATACGAAGGGGGTTTTGCTGCTTCTTCTGCGTTGACGATTTGTCCGTCGCGTAAATTTATTACACGGTCGGTCATTTCTGCAATATCGTGTTCGTGTGTTACAATTATTACCGAAATACCTATGTTGTTAATGTCTTTCAGTATTTGCATCACATCGTAAGATGTCTTCGTATCGAGTGCTCCGGTAGGCTCGTCGGCCAAAATTACTTTTGGGTTGTTCACCAGCGCCCGGGCAATGGCTACCCGCTGTTTTTGTCCACCGCTCAGCTCACTGGGCAAGTGGTGTGCCCAATCGGCCAAACCAACCTTGTCCAGGTATTCCAAAGCTATTTTGTTTCGCTTTTTGCGATTCACACCCTGGTAATAGAGTGGTAAAGCTACATTTTCCTGCGCATTCTTAAAGGTAATTAGGTTGAACGATTGAAATACAAATCCGAAATATTTGTTTCGATACTGTGCTGCCTTAGTCTCGTTCAAATTGTGGATCAATAGGTCGTCAAGGTAAAATTCGCCCTCGTCGTAATTGTCCAGCAGACCTAAAATGTTTAGTAATGTCGATTTTCCTGAACCCGAAGAACCCATAATGGAAACAAGCTCTCCGTCGTTAATCGTAAAATCAAGTCCTTTAAGTACATGGAGGCTGTTGTGCCCCATTTGGTAAGATTTGTGAAGGTTTTTAATTGTTATCATGGTTGTGGGTTTCTATCTGTTTTTTTTATTTATTCTGATTTCTTTGGTTAAGCATAATGTGCTTCTTCTTTCTTATGGCACGGAGCTATGACGTTGTACAATGGCTAAAGTTACAAATTATTCTGTAAAATGTAATTTAATACCTTTTTAACATACAAAATAGAAATAAATTGTGTGCGATAGCCTATTACAGGCTCAGGGTAATCGCGTTTAAATCTTGAGTATTTTTTCTCTTAGCTCTTGATCCATTGAGGCTCTGTATCTTTTAGCTCTCATGCTTAGTTTTACCGTCTTATCCTTTGATAAAAGTGACATTGCTATTTTGTTAATAATGCTAAAATTAGCTGCAGAGTTCTTTTTTCGTTTTTGAGATGCATCCTCTCCAAATA
>JAWOEM010000297.1:0-6451 GCA_046482785.1 Salinivirgaceae bacterium | reverse complement strand
TCCGATGATGCTGGAGAAGATTGACATACCTGTTACTGTTTTTAATGCGTCAATCGTATTAGCGTTCATTGACATGCGAAAAATCATCTGCCCAAGCAACCCTGAGCTATTTATTACCGAAAAGGGAGCACCCATATATGAAAAGCTTGTTTACCGCATTGTAAATAAGTTTTTATCGCAAATTACAACCATCGATAAAAAAAGCCCACATGTACTCCGCCATACATTTGCAAGTCAGATGCTCGATGCCGGTGCAGACCTTAATGCAATAAAAGAATTGCTCGGACATGCCAATTTATCGGCAACCGAAATATACACACACAATAGTTTTCAACGATTAAAAAAAGTATATTCGCAAGCCCATCCCAGGGCATAACTAATCATTTTAAAGGAGGTTATTATGGAAGTAAAAATTCATTCAATTAAATTCGATGCAGATCAGAAACTCATCCAGTTTATCGAAAGCAAAGTAGAGAAATTTGAACAAGTTTATGACAATATTATCGAAGTGGAGGTTTTTCTTCGTCTCGAGAAGAACCAAAATTTAGAGAATAAGATTGCAGAAATTAAAATTAGCCTTCCCGGCAATGAGCTATTTGCCAAGAAACAATGCAAAACATTTGAAGAAGCTACAGACCTGTCTGTAGAAGCATTACGGAGGCAAATAAAGAAGCACAAAGAAAAAGTTAAAGGAATTTAAAAAAAAGATCCCTTTTTATTTGGAGTATCAAAAGTAAGGTTATACATTTGCAACCCTGAAAACACGAAGACAACATTCTTCGCCGATGTAGCTCAGTTGGTCAGAGCAGCTGATTTGTAATCAGCAGGCCGTGGGTTCGAATCCCTCCATCGGCTCAGGTTTGTAAATGTATTAGTGTTGGGGAGATACCAAAGTGGCCAACTGGGGCAGACTGTAAATCTGCTGGCGTACGCCTTCGGAGGTTCGAATCCTTCTCTCCCCACGGTTTTATAGGCGGGAGTAGCTCAGCTGATAGAGCATCAGCCTTCCAAGCTGAGGGCCGCGGGTTTGAATCCCGTCTCCCGCTCATTTTGCCGATGTAGCTCAGGGGTAGAGCGCTTCCTTGGTAAGGAAGAGGTCATGGGTTCAATTCCCATCATTGGCTCATATTTATTGTCATTAAGAGTTTAAAACAAAATAGAGAAGTTAAATATCATAATTTGAGAAGTTATGGCTAAAAAAGAACAATTTGATCGGTCCAAACCACACGTTAATATCGGTACTATTGGTCACGTAGACCACGGTAAAACTACCCTAACTGCCGCTATTACTACAGTTTTGGCAAAAAAAGGTTTCGGTGAAGTACGCGATTTCGATTCAATCGATAACGCACCCGAAGAAAAAGAACGTGGTATTACTATTAATTCCGCCCACGTTGAATATTCAACTGCAAATCGTCACTATGCACACGTTGACTGTCCTGGTCACGCTGACTATGTGAAAAACATGGTAACAGGTGCTGCCCAAATGGACGGAGCTATCCTTGTGGTGGCTGCAACTGATGGTCCTATGCCTCAGACACGTGAGCACATCTTGCTTGCACGTCAGGTAAACGTACCTAAAATTGTTGTGTTCCTCAACAAAGTTGATATGGTAGAAGACGAAGAGTTGATCGAACTTGTGGAAATGGAAGTTCGTGAACTTTTAGATTTCTACGAATTTGATGGCGATGAGGCTCCAATTATTAAAGGATCCGCTCTTGGTGGACTTAACGGAGATGAAAAATGGGAAGAGAAAATCATGGAGCTGATGGATGCCGTTGATTCATGGATTCCATTACCAAAACGTGATGTTGACAAACCATTCCTTATGCCTGTTGAAGATGTGTTCTCAATTACTGGTCGTGGAACTGTTGCCACAGGTCGTATTGAAACAGGTATCGTGAAAACTGGTGAAGAGGTTCAAATTATGGGTCTTGGAGCTGAAGGAAAAAAATCAGTTATTACAGGAGTAGAAATGTTCCGTAAGATTCTTGACGAAGGTCAAGCCGGTGATAACGTTGGTTTGTTACTACGTGGTATCGACAAAAACGAAATCAAACGTGGTATGGTTATCGCTCACCCGAAAACAATCACTCCGCACACGAAATTTAAAGCTGAGGTTTATGTATTGAAAAAAGAAGAAGGTGGACGTCATACTCCATTCCATAATAACTACCGTCCTCAGTTCTACTTACGCACATTAGATGTTACAGGTTCTGTTACACTTCCTGAAGGAACTGAAATGGTTATGCCTGGTGATAATGTGTCTATTATGGTAGAACTTATTTACCCAGTAGCTGTTGATCAAGGTCTGCGTTTTGCAATTCGCGAAGGTGGCCGTACAGTAGGTGCAGGTCAGGTAACTGAAATTATTGAATAATATATTTTCAAAAGCGCTCCTAACAGAGCGCTTTTATACACGGGTGTAGCTCAGTTGGCAGAGCACTGGTCTCCAAAACCAGGTGTCGGGAGTTCGAGTCTCTCCTCCCGTGCTAAATTTATTAAAATAGGTATGAAAAAAATTCGTGCATATTTCAAAGAAGTTTACGATGAGTTAGTTCACAAAGTGAGCTGGCCTACATTGAAAGAACTTCAAAATAGTGCAATAGTTGTAATGGTTGCTTCCTTAATCATAGCGCTCATCATTTATATGATGGACACTTCATTCACCAATGTGATGAAGTTTATTTATAGCATGTTTTACTAGCGATTGGTGAAAATTCGATTCTAATGGAAAAAAAGTGGTACGTAGTACGTGCAGTAAGTGGCAAAGAAAAGAAGGTAAAAGAGTTGCTTGAGAGTGAAATGCGAAGTTCAACGTTAAAGGACTACGTCTTTCAGGTTTTAATCCCAACCGAAAAAGTTTATCAAATTCGTAATGGAAAAAAAATCTCTAAGGAACGAACTTATTTTCCCGGATACGTCCTTATTGAATCCATCTTAGTTGGAGAGGTTCCTCACATTATCAAAAATATGACAAATGTGATCGGATTCCTTGGCACAAAAGATGGGACACCCGTTCCTCTCAGACCCCATGAAATGAATCGAATATTAGGAAAAGTTGATGAGATTTCTGAAAATGAAGAAGCCATCACTGTTCCGTATATTGTTGGTGAAACAGTTAAAGTAATTGATGGTCCTTTTAACGGATTTTCCGGAGTCATTGAGAATATCAATGAAGAGAAAAAGAAATTAAAAGTGATTGTTAAAATTTTTGGTCGAAGAACCCCATTAGAGTTGGGATTCTTGCAAGTCGAAAAAGAGTAAATTTTTTGAATTAATTGAATTATGGCAAAAGAAGTTGCAGGAATTATTAAGTTGCAAATTAAAGGAGGGGCGGCAAATCCATCACCTCCTGTTGGCCCTGCTCTTGGTTCTAAAGGCGTAAATATTATGGAGTTCTGTAAGCAGTTTAATGCCAGAACCCAGAATAAAGCCGGAAAAGTGTTGCCTGTAATTATTACCGTTTACGGAGATAAGTCTTTCGATTTTATCGTAAAACAACCCCCCGTACCGGTGATGCTTAAAGAAGCTGCTAAGTTGAAAAGTGGGTCACCAGAGCCCAATCGTCAAAAAGTGGCAGCAATTACTTGGGAACAAGTTAGCAATATTGCAGAGGAAAAACAATCCGATTTGAATTGTTTTACCGTAGAATCTGCGATGAGAATGGTTGCAGGTACAGCCAGAAGCATGGGTATTACTATCAAAGGTGATGCCCCATTTTAAACCAAACAAAGATCTTATTAGCAATGGCTAAACTGACAAAAAAACAAAAGATAGCACAGGAAAAGATCGAGGCTGGTAAAATCTATAATATCAATGAAGCTTCAAATTTAGTGAAAGAAATAACTCAAACTAAATTTGATTCCTCGGTAGATATGGATGTTCGCTTGGGTGTAGATCCTCGTCAGGCAAATCAAATGGTGCGTGGTGTGGTTACTCTACCTCATGGAACCGGTAAAGAAGTGCGCGTTTTAGCACTTTGTACGCCTGATAAAGAACAAGAAGCCAAAGATGCCGGTGCAGATTATGTCGGACTGGACGATTACATTGAGAAGATCAAAGGTGGATGGACAGATTTTGATGTTGTTATTACCATGCCCTCTGCAATGGGGAAAGTTGGTCCACTAGGCCGTGTTTTAGGCCCACGTGGATTAATGCCTAACCCGAAAAGCGGTACAGTTACTATGGAAGTAGGAGCCGCTGTTAAAGAGGTTAAACAAGGTAAAATTGACTTTAAAGTCGATAAATTTGGAATTATCCACTCCTCAATAGGTAAAGTATCTTTTAGTCCCGAGCAAATAGCAGAGAACGCTAAAGAGTTTATGAGCACAATCAATAAACTCCGTCCTTCTGCTGCAAAAGGTACCTATGTAAAAAGTGTATTTATCTCATCTACGATGAGTAAAGGTATTCCGGTAGATGCACGGTCATTTGAAGTATAATGAATTTAAAGTATCGAAGAAATGAAGCGTGAAGATAAAGCAAAAATCATCGAATCGCTAACCGAGAAGCTGAATGAGTATAGTCATATTTATTTGACAGATACCGTTGGGCTGAATGCGGAAGAGACTTCTAACCTTCGCCGTGCCTGCTTTAAAAAGGATGTATTAATGGTTGTAGCCAAAAATACACTTTTGCAGAAAGCAATGGAGAAGGCTGAGTTAGATTATAGCGAAGTTTATGATTTATTAAAAGGCAATACCTCTGTGATGTTTACACAAGTGGGAAATGCCCCCGGAAAGCTTATAAAAGAATTTCGGAAAAAGCACAAAAAACCGATCCTCAAAGGTGCGTTCGTAGAAGAAAACCTTTATGTAGGTGATGAACAGATTGATGCGTTGGCTAATGTTAAGTCAAGAGACGAGTTACTAGGTGACATCGTTGCATTACTGCAATCTCCTGCTAAAAACGTTATCTCAGCGTTGCAATCCGGAGGATCAAAAATTCATGGTGTTCTCGAAACACTTTCGAAAAAAGAAAATTAGAATATTAATCGACAATAATTAAAATTGTAGGAAAATGGCAGATTTGAAAAAGCTAGCAGAAGAGTTGGTAAACTTAACTGTAAAAGATGTAAACGAATTAGCTGACATCCTCAAAGAGGAATACGGAATCGAACCAGCTGCTGCTGCAGCTGTTGTTGCTGGTCCTGCCGCAGATGGTGGTGATGCAGCTGAAGAACAAACTGAGTTTGATGTGATCTTAAAAGCTGCCGGCGGAGCTAAATTACAGGTTGTAAAACTTGTAAAAGAACTTACCGGTCTTGGCCTGAAAGAAGCCAAAGCTGTTGTAGATGGCGCACCAAAACCAATTAAAGAAGGAGTATCAAAAGACGAAGCTGACGGTCTGAAAACTAAATTAGAAGAAGCTGGAGCGGAAGTTGAAATTAAATAATTACTCCTAAATAACTGAATTTCCAAGGTTTAGAGTCCTCACGTAGGACTCTAGGCCTTTTTCGTGTTATTTTATTCAGTTTAATTTATCTTAACTTTGAGTATGGCTTCAACACAACTTATTAACGATCGGATTTCGTTCGCCTCCATTTCAAACCAATTGGATTATCCTGATTTTCTGGAAATCCAATTAAAGTCATTCTATGAGTTCTTTCAGTTGAATTCAACTCCAGCTCATAGAAAAAGTGAAGGTTTACGTAAAGTTTTTGAGGAAAACTTTCCGATTACCGATACAAGAAACAATTTTGTTCTTGAATTTTTAGACTATCAGGTCGACCCTCCTCGATATACCATTAACGAATGCATTGAGCGTGGTTTAACATACAATGTACCGCTAAAAGCGAAACTAAAACTTTATTGTACCGATCCCGAACATGAGGATTTCGATACAGTTGTACAAGATGTGTATCTCGGCACAGTGCCATACATGAGCCCTAAAGGGACCTTTATTGTTAACGGAGCTGAGCGAATTATTGTTAGTCAGCTACACCGTTCTCCGGGCGTTTTCTTCGGGCAAAGCGTTCATGCTAATGGTACAAAACTTTATTCTGCCAGAATTATCCCTTTCAAAGGCTCATGGATAGAGTTTACAACAGACATTAATAACGTGATGTACGCATACATCGATCGGAAAAAGAAACTTCCCGTTACTACACTTCTTCGTTCAATCGGATTTGAAAGCGATAAAGATATCCTTGAGATTTTCGACCTTGCCGATGAAGTGAAAGTTACCAAAACCGGGCTGAAAAAAGTTATCGGTCGTACACTTGCTGCACGTGTTCTTAAAAGCTGGATAGAGGATTTTGTCGATGAAGATACCGGTGATATTAAGTGGAATTAGTCGAGTAACTAATAATACAGTGAGTGCCGAAAGACTTCTAGCTAACACCCATACTTTATTTAATGTGACAAATACATTAATTTGGATGCCATTTGTTGGATTTATGGTTCAGGTTGTAAATAAAATAATACCTGGAGAAGAAATTTCAATAGAG
>JAWOEM010000204.1:0-3720 GCA_046482785.1 Salinivirgaceae bacterium | reverse complement strand
CACGACTAAAAAACTTACAAAAAAAATCGAAAAAGAAATTTTTGATAAATACCAAAAAGCCAATAAGCGCATTCTATTCTTAGACTACGACGGCACATTGGTTGGCTTCAAAGATAAGCCTTCGCAAGCTAAGCCCACAGCAGATGTATATGAAAAACTCGACAAACTGGCTGCTGATCCTAAAAATGAAGTGGTACTGGTAAGTGGTCGCGATAAGGAAACATTCGACAAATGGTTTTCCGGAAAAAACTACACATTAATTACCGAACATGGCGCATGGGCAAAAGAACCAAACGGAGAGTGGAAAGTAGCACAAACCATCAATACCGACTGGAAAAAACAACTTCTCCCCATTTTAGAATTTTATGAAGATCGTACTCCGGGCACCTTCTTAGAAGAGAAATCGTACTCGTACGTGTGGCATTACCGCAAATCTGACCCGGAACTGGGCATTGGTCGCGCCAATGAGCTAAAAGATCAGTTGACAAGTTTGGTGGCCAACCACGACCTTGAAATATTGGAAGGAAACAAAGTTATTGAAGTGAAAAATTCCGGAACCAACAAGGGAAAAGCAGCATTGCGAAAAATGGGTTCAGAAACCTATGATTTTGTGTTCGGAATTGGCGATGACTGGACAGACGAGTATCTTTTTAAAGACTTGCCCGAAAATGCGTTTACGCTAAAAGTGGGAGGAAACAATACAATTGCAAAATACAGCATTGACACACACAAAGATGTACTTGCCCTACTGGGAAAATTTACTGAGTAAAATAGTTACAGACACAATAAAAAAACCGCAGATAATTCTCTGCGGTTTTTTTTATTGTAAAAATTATTCACCTCTGAAATGCTACACCACCTCTGCCACAACAAATGTACTACCTCCAACAAAAATTACATCGCTGAATTTGGCCGCATTACGAGCAGCTTGCCATGCTTCCGCCACAGTTGCATAAGCCTCTCCTTTAAGGTTACAATCGGCAGCCATGCGGTGCAGTTCTTTTTCGTCGAATGCGCGTGGAATAGACGGCTTTGTAAAATAATAAGTTGCATTGGTTGGGAAAAGTGATAACAATTCAGGAATATTTTTATCGTCGACCATACCCACAACCATATGTAAATGATTTTTCTTTAGGTTCGACAACTGCTCCATCACCATGGTAAGTCCCTCCTTATTATGTGCAGTATCGGCCACAGCCAAGGGATTGTGTTGTAAAACCTGCCACCTTCCGGCAAATCCGGTATTGCAACGTACGTGTTTCAAACCTCGCTGCACCTGGTCAGGGGTAGCCGGGAAAGTTCCGCGCACAACATCGAGAGTAGTTAAAACGGCAAGTAAGTTCTTTGCTTGATATGCCCCCACCAAATCGAGCTCCCAGTGCTGCACTTCGTCTAAAAACCGATCGTACACATCCACAACCTGCAGTTTAAAATCATCGGAGATGGTCGACTTTTGAATCTCAAATCGGTCTGGGGCTACATTTACAGGAGCTGCCAATTGCTGCGACTTTTTCATGTATACATCCATCGCTTCCGGTTGCTTTTCGCCAATTACAACAGGTGTTTCTTCCTTAATAATTCCTGCCTTCTCTGTCGCAATTTCGGCAATGGTATTGCCCAAAAAGCGGGTATGATCAAACCCGATGTTCGTAATTACCGAAGCTAACGGCGTAATAATGTTGGTAGAATCGAGCCTACCTCCCATTCCGGTTTCAATTATGGCAATATCGACTTGCTCGCGCGCAAAATAATCGAAAGCCAACGCCACGGTTATTTCGAAGAAACTGGGTTTTAATTCCGTAATTACAGCACGGTTATGCTCTACAAATCGCGTGACGAACGTTTCCGAAATTTTCTTTCCATTAATACGAATCCGCTCCCGATAGTCGGTCAGGTGCGGCGATGTATACAGTCCGGTTTTGTAACCCGCCTCCTCAAATACCGACGCCAACATGTGCGAAACAGACCCTTTGCCATTTGTTCCGGCCACATGAATGGTACGAAACATCTTGTGCGGAAAACGAAAATGCTCATCCAGTGCAATAGTTGTATCGAGATTGGCCTTATATGCCGCCTTACCATCGCGTTGGTACATAGGCAACTGCGAAAAAAGAAAATCGAGAGTATCTTGGTAGTTCATTTTTGTCAATAATAAAATTTGTACAAAAATAACAATCGTACTATAAAATTTGTACATTTAGAAGTGATATTGCAACGTAAATCCGCAAGAACACAGCAATAATTGACTTTATATTCTTGTGGATTTTAGGAGTACATCAAACTAAATGAACACTTACGTAAAAAATTAGCACTATGGCAACAAAAGAAAAAAAGACCTTCGTATTGGATACCAACGTATTACTGCACGATTTTAATTGTCTGAATCATTTCGACGAACACGATATTGTGATTCCAATTACGGTTTTGGAAGAGCTCGACAAGTTTAAGAAAGGTCACGACCAAATTAACTTCAATGCACGATCGATAGCACGTACATTGGGCGAAATATCTACAGAAGGGGTTTTCGATAAAGGTATCAGTTTGGGCAAAAACAAAGGAAAACTATTTATTGAAACAGGTAAACCTTACACAAAAGAATTTCGCGATTCCTTTCCTGCCGATACGCCCGACCATAGAATACTTTCAATTGCACTGCACGTACAGTCGAACCGAAGTACACCTGTTATTCTGGTTTCGAAAGACATTAACCTGCGTCTGAAGGCCAAAGCCATGCGTTTGGAATCGGAGGATTACGAAACCGATAAGGTTCAAAAAATTGAGAACATTTACGAAGAGGTGCGTACAATTAATAAAATAAGCGATGAAACCATTTCAAAGCTCTACGAAACCCCGGAAATTCCATTGAAAGAACTAAATTTGGATTTTACACCTACACCCAATCAATTTTTTATTCTGCAAGGCAATAACAGCTCGGCACTCAGCATGTACGATCCTACATCGAACAGTGTGCGAAGAATAGAAAAATACCGTCAATACGGTATTGAGCCACGCAATGCTGAACAAACCTTTGCTCTTGCTGCGCTCATGAACGATAACCTGCCACTTGTTTCAATTACAGGTAAGGCAGGAACAGGAAAAACATTATTGGCGCTGGCAGCTGCTTTGGCGCAAGAAAAGCAATACGTACAAATTTTACTTGCACGTCCTATAGTTCCACTTTCTAACAGAGATTTGGGCTACCTTCCCGGCGATGTAAACGAAAAAATTGGGCCATACATGCAACCCTTGTATGATAACCTCGGTGTAATTAAACAACAGTTTAAAAGCAACAGCAAACAATACATGCGCATTGAAGAAATGCTCAAAGATGACAAACTGAAAATTACTCCATTGGCGTATATCCGCGGAAGAAGTTTGTCGAATGTGTTTTTTATTGTTGATGAAGCACAAAACCTGACCCCACACGAAATAAAAACCATTATCACCCGTGCCGGCGAAGGAACAAAAATTGTATTTACAGGCGACATCCAACAGATTGATTCTCCATACCTTGATATGCGATCGAATGGCCTTTCTTACCTCACAGACCGTATGCGTTCGCAAGAGTTATTCGGACACATTCATCTGGTAAAAGGAGAGCGCAGCATGCTGGCCGAACTGGCGAGCGATTTATTGTAATTTTAAGAGAACTTTCAACTTATAAAAATTGTGTCTGAGTATCGAATTTTTTCTTTTTCTGGTTACCGATTTTGAAAGCTA
>JAWOEM010000389.1:0-4921 GCA_046482785.1 Salinivirgaceae bacterium | reverse complement strand
AATGCGACCAAAAGCAAACCCAGTACAGAAACTAGGCCTGTCAGCGCGAAGTGCTCTTTAGTCTTCTAAAGTTTACGGTGGGATTCTTTTTTATTTCCATAATTTCGGTTTTTTTAAGTGATGAATATTCCCTTATTTTTATTCTGAAGAACAAAGTGATTGTTTTTATATTCTAACCAAAATCTTTCTGTAACTAGTAAACTGTTTTTGTAATACGGTGCAATAAAGATGCCGAAATTATGTTTTGTTGTTTATGAGTGTTTAGTGCTGCATCATACAAGCTCTCTCACTAATAATTCGCATTTATGTTAAATTCCATCGAGCTGTTATTAATAGAACTTTGTTTGGTCATAAATATTGTGCTGAAAGTGGTGTGGATTTTTATAAGTAATTTGCTTTTGTTTAGATGAGTTGGTATTAGTCTGAAAGATAGTGATATATTAATGCTAGGCGAGTTCGGTTTTTAAAGTCAATATGCTTGCTTTAGGCATGATTTCAAGAGGCACCAAAAATAGAACACATAAAAAAACTCCGGCGTTTCCGTCGGAGTTTTTTTATGTGCAGTTTTATTATTGCAATTTGAAGTTAATCGGCACCTGATACCTAACAAATACCGGTTTTCCTCTTTGTTTACCCGGTGTCCAGTTGGGCATCGATTTTACAACGCGCATGGCTTCTTTGTCAAGCGATGGATCTACACCTCTCAAGATTTTAACCTGGTTGATGCTACCGTCTTTTCCAACGACGAACTGAACATATACTTTCCCCTGAATACCATTTTCTTTTGCAACGGGGGGGTACTTTGTGTTTTGACTAATGTACTTGAATAATGCCGAAGGGCCTCCCGGGAATTCAGGCATTTGTTCAACCACAACAAAAATCTCCGGTTCTTCTTCTTCAACCGGTTCATCAATCATAATGTCGGTTTGATCAATCATGGTTTCTTCATCGGCCTCAGTGTCGATGTCTAACTCATCATCTAGCTCTTCATCGTCTTCAACCACTGTCAACTCCTCAATTACATTTTTCTTTGGAGGTGGCGGTGGTGGTGGCTCAACTTTCTCCTGACGTTCCGTTTGAATCATCTCTTCTTCCAAGCTAACGTCCATTACCTGTCCAAGGTCGCCTGCAGTTCCGGTTGTGCTATTCCAATTGAACGCTACCAAAAGCAAACCCAGTACAGAAACCAGACCTGCCAGCATGAAGGTGCCCTTGAGTTTTCCAAGGCTTACATTAGGATTCTTTTTTACTTCCATAGTTTCTGTTATTTTGGTGCTAAAATAATACTATCTTTTTTTATCGCAAAGAATTGCCATCGTTGTTTTTCTTCTTTATCAAAACTCTTTTGTGAGAAGCGTCTTGGTTTAGTGTGTTTTGTATAGTAAAGCTCAAAAAAAGTGCCACAAAACATATTTGCTTTTCCGTTTGTAAAAGTTCGTCGTACAATCTAACGTGGCAAATGTAACTTTTTTATTCGTTTCTGGTTATTTAATTTTTAGTTTACTCCTAAATTCCGCAAGAATTTAATTTTTCAAGGTAATAATTCTTGTGGAATTTCGCTTAACTTGTTAGTTGTGCGCTCCAATCTTTTATATCAACGCCATTAAAGTTCCCCGAAGTCATTATAAGTATAACTTGCTCAGAAGCATTATATTGTTTCGAGGCCTGTCTGAAAAGCTCATCTGAATTGGTGAAAACCCAACTGCCGGGGTGTTTAAACGAATTCTTGACCATGTTTTTTTTCAATTGAGGCAGGTTTTTATGAGCTAGTGTGTGTGGATTATAATAAATGTAGGCCAGATCGGCTTCGTTCAAGCTATTTGCATACTGTGGTAAAAAGGCTTTGTTGAGGCTACTGAATGTGTGCAATTCAAGTATTACCAGAATTTTTTTCTCAGGGTGTTGGTTTTTTACTGCTTCAACAGTTGCCTTTACTTTCGATGGCGCATGAGCAAAATCGTAATAAATGGGCGATGGGGCGTCTTTTAAGATCTGTAACCGGCGCGCTGCTCCTTTAAACGATGAAATAGCGTGAGCAAATTGCTCCGTAGAAATTCCCAACTCTTTTAGTATGTAGTAGGCTGCATTTAGGTTTTGTAGGTTGTGATTGCCAAAAATGGGCACTTGAAACGTCTTTTCATCAACGCTTAATTCGGTGCCATGTTCTGTTTTTTTACCTGTAAAGCCTTGGTATGGTTGATGTTTACTGCTGTCGATATTGGCAATAAGTTTTTCCAGGTGCTCATCTTTTTCGTACCAAAATAATTTGCTCTTTTCAGGGAATGTTTGCAGGAATTGTGCAAAAGTCTGCAAATAACTCTCGAATGTTGGGAAAACATTGATATGATCCCATGCGATACCGGTAATTACACTCAAGTGGGGCTTGTACCAAAGAAATTTTGAGCGCATATCAATGGGTGATGATAAGTACTCGTCGGCTTCAAAAATAGCAATCTCACTGTTTTTATCAAAATTCACCATCGTGTCGAATCCATCGATGGACGCCCCAACCATATAATCGAACGTTATGCCTGTGGCTTTTAAAACGTGCATCACCATAGCGGTGGTAGTTGTTTTTCCATGGCTGCCGGCAATGGCTACTCGTGTTTTATTTGCTGTTTGCCGATACAGAAATTCAGGGTACGAAACAATTTCAATACCTAATTCACGGGCTTTTTGTAACTCGGGATTGTCTGGTTTCGCATGCATACCCAGAATAATGGTATCGATTTCTCGAGTAATTTTTTCCGGATGCCAGCCATTTTCCGTCGGTAATAATTCGTGGGCTTTTAATCTACCACGCGATGGTTCAAATATTTCGTCGTCCGACCCTGTAACTACATGTCCTTGTTTATGTAAGGCTATTGCCAGGTTGTGCATTGCGCTTCCGCCAATTGCAATGAAATGGATGTTTTTTGCGCACATAGTGTCTTTAATTTTTGAACTGCTAAAGGTAAAGTTTTTGATAAGAAAATGAAATGTTTTAATTTCGTACTATAGAGCTGCATTTGCTTAATTTTACCATTTGTACTTTGGGTGAATGTATTTTTGATTGATAATTCCTTTAGAAATTTAATTTTAATAGATATGAAAAAAGTAGCAATAATATTAGCAGGAAGCGGCGTTTACGATGGCGCCGAAATTCAGGAAACCACAATGACAATGCTTGCTGTTGATCAGGCGGGGCTTGAAAGTCAGTTTTTTGCCCCTGATATAGATCAAATGCATGTGATCAATCATTTTACCGGGAAGGAAATGCAGGAGTCTCGTAATGTTTTGGTTGAGGCTGCCCGTATTGTTCGCGGAAATGTTAAGGCTTTAGACGAGTTGCAAATGAAAGATTTCGATGCTGTAATTTTTCCCGGGGGGTTTGGGGTGGCTAAAAATCTGTGCTCCTTTGCTGTAGATGGCCCTGATTGCACTGTAGACCAGGAGGTGGAACGTGTAATAAAGGAGGCGCATCAGATGAAAAAAACCATTGCGGCCCTGTGTATTTCTCCTGTTTTAATTGCCCGGGTGCTTAAGGGTGTTAGTGTAACGATTGGTTCCGATGCCGATACCATTGCAGCTATTGGGAAAATGGGAGGTACACATACAAAAACTACCCATGCAGAAGTAATTGTTGATAACGAAAACAAAGTTTTAACCACACCATGCTATATGTTAGATGCTACTGTATCGCAAATTCATGATGGGGCGCAAGCTATTGTGAAGAAACTAATCGAAATGGGTTAATCTGAATGCAGATAGATATTTTGTAACTGAAAAACTACACAAATTCCGCAAGCAACTTTAACGTGAAAAGTAGAATGCTTGCGGATTTTGTTTTGTAATTGGCTAGTGTCCTGTCAATACCCAAATAACGCACCAAATCTTGTTCTTTTACGGTTTTGCTTTGCATTAAAAAGATTCACGTAGCTATGGCTATGCTTACTTTATACTGCTGTGCAAAACTCGAAAATAACGGCGACTTATACGTCATTAGAGCATTGACATGACACTAGCTTAGTGCAGGGTTTGTGCAATTTGATAATTTTGATTTTGATAAATGTCCAACGGTGTTTGCAGGTAGTGTAAGCACCGTTTTCTATTTTGTGTTCTTGTCTAAACCCGATATAGGAAATCACCTGTTTGAGTGAAGTGATGAATGAGGTCGGTCTAAAAAGGTCTTCAAATTACTAAATGCTGAAAATCAGCTTTGCCCCTAAGCCTAAATGGTGACTGATTTTCAACTGCTTACTTCCTTTAGAATATAGGTAAAAAAGTAGCTGAAAACCATATAAAACCCTTTTTATACCAAACCCTAAATTCAAACAGCGTGATTTGCTTAGTCAAATACGTATACCGTATATTCTAATTCCTATGCTTACGGATTTCGGGTGGCGGCCGATGGTACTCATGAAGTTGGCACACGCTTTGTAAATTGTACTGCGACAATTGCACGATTAAAGTTTGATGTTTTGAGATTAATTATAGGGATATTTTTAATGGCCTTTGCTGTTTCGCCTGCTTTTGCGCAAGATGAAACAGATGTGGTAATGGTAGGAGATAAGGCTCCGCGCTTTACGGTAAAAACCATCGATGATAAAACCGTTTGCTTGAATAACCTAAAAGGAAAATATGTATTGGTGAATTTTTTTGCAACGTGGTGTAAGCCATGCATACAGGAATTGCCATTAGTAGAAAAAAACATACAACAACGCTTTGCAGAAAAAGGCCTGGTGGTTGTGGTTCTGGGAAGAGGTCATAGCTTAAAGGAATTACAACTGTTTAATGAGCGTAAAAAGTTTACCTTTCATATTGCGGCCGATCCTCAACGTTCAATCTATGATTTATATGCACGAAAATTTATTCCGCGAACTTACCTGATCGATCCCAGCGGGAAAATTATTTATGCCAACGCCGGATACACAAAATTGGA
>JAWOEM010000160.1:0-4226 GCA_046482785.1 Salinivirgaceae bacterium | reverse complement strand
GCTTCGCGTGGAATTGCATTACGAACTTTTCCGCCATCGATGTGCGATAGGCGAATTTTAAAACGTTGCGTTGAGTCTTGTAAAAAGCGACCCACAAGTTTTACGCTGTTTCCCAGTCCCTTATGGATTTCGTCGCCGCTGTGTCCGCCTTTTAGTCCGGTAATGTTTATTGTATAGGTAATATGGTCTTTCTTTGGGGATTTTTCTTTGTAAGCGAATGTTGCAAGCGTATCGATTCCTCCGGCGCAACCGATAAAAAGTTCGCCCTCGTCTTCTGAATCAAGGTTAATAAGGTACTTGCCTTTGAAAAAATCGGGTTCCAATGCAAATGCGCCGGTCAGACCCGTTTCCTCATCTACTGTAAACAAGCATTCAATAGGGCCGTGCTCAATGGATTCGTCCACTAAAATTGCCAGCTCAGCAGCCATTCCAATTCCGTCATCAGCGCCAAGCGTGGTGCCATCTGCTTTTATCCAGTTTCCATCGATAACCGGAACAATTGGATCTTTCGAAAAATCGTGTTTTTTTGCCTTGTTGGCCTCACAAACCATATCCATGTGGCTTTGCAGTACAACAGTCTCTAAATGTTCGTACCCTTTGGTGGCCGGTTTGCTGATGAGCACATTCCCAATACTATCCACATCGTGTTTCAAGCTGTGCTTTTTGGCAAATTCTACAAGGTATTCAATAATTTTTTCTTCCTGCTTCGATGGGCGGGGAACCTGACAAATCTCTTCAAAAAATGACCAAACTAATTTTGGTTCTAAATTGCTTAATGTGCTCATAATTTTTTTTAATGCAAATTTAACAAACTAATAGAGAAATTATTTGTTAAACTGGAAAAAAATGTGGATTTTTATGCTGGTCAATCTTCCTTATAAACAGGATTTTATAAATGGCCAAAATTTATTCTTTTGTTAAAAATCAATTATTTTCTATGGAATATCTAAAATTTGACAAGGCAAAGCTGGTAAACCTTGAGTATGCTTTGCAGCGAGAATTATTGCGCACAAACCGTAAGGGCTCTTACGCTTGCTCTACTATTATTGATTGCAATACGCGGAAATATCACGGACTGCTTGCAGCCGATGCGCCCGATGTAGACGATGGTAAGCATATGCTAATCAATAATTTGCATGAAACAATTGTACATAATGGCATGGAGTTCAATCTCGGAATACATAAGTATGCCGGAGGAAATTACGAACCCAAAGGGCATAAGTATATACAGGATTTTGATGCGGAAGACATACCAACTCTAACCTACAGTGTTGGAGATGTTATCTTGAAAAAGGAGAAAATTCTCGACGACGAACACGACCGAATACTAATTCGCTACGAGGTAGTAGAAACATCGTCGCCCATAACCTTCCGGTTGCGGCCTTTCCTTTCTTTCCGGAATATACACAGTCTGACCAAAGCAAATATGTATGCCAACACCCGCATAGAAATGGTGCGTCACGGTATACGAATGAAGCTTTATGAAGGGTATCCGTTTCTTTACATGCAAATAAATACCGAACCGGAGTATATTCATGTACCCGATTGGTATTACAATGTTGAATATGCCGAAGAGCAAAATCGCGGATACGATTATCAAGAAGATTTGTTTACTCCCGGATTTTTCGAAACGAAACTTCGTAAGGGCGAAAGCATTGTGTTTGCTGCCGGAACAGAAGAAATGAAACCGTCCGGTATTAAGCACCGATTTACAAGTTTGCGCAGATCGAGAACACCACGTGTTAGCTTCGAAAATTGCCTTATTAATAGTGCTCAGCAGTTTATTGAACGCCATAACAAAACCGCAACATTAGTGGCAGGTTATCCGTGGTATGGAGCCGATGCTCGCCAAACCATGATTTCCCTCCCGGGCATAACTCTGTCCATTGGCGATATTGATAGTTGCAAAAAAGTGCTTAATAGCTACATTCGTAAAATGAGTGGCCCAATGTTTCCAACTACCACGAAGGATTCAGAACTTATTTACGACCAAATAGATGCTCCACTCTGGTTTTTCCATACACTACAAGAGTTAGAAAAAGCCGAACCGCGTATCGATATCTACGATACATACGGCGACGTAATGAAATCAATTATCAATGGCTATCGCAATGGCACGAAGCATAAGATAAAAATGAACGACTATGCCCTAATTTACGGTGGAGGAGATAAAGATACATCACTTTCGTGGATGAATGCAACTGTTAAAGGAAAACCGGTTACCCCACGTAAAGGAATGCAAGTAGAGGTTCAGGCACTTTGGTACAATGCATTATGCTATACTTATGATAAAGCAGAAGAAAAAGGCGATACCGAATTTACTCAGGATTGGTTCTATTACCTTGATGTGGTGAAAGGTTCATTTATTAATCGTTTTTGGGATGATGAGAAAGGCTATTTGGGCGATTTTGCATCTACAAAAGAGGTTTACTGGGATGTTACTCCCAACCAAATTATTGCTGCGGCATTGCCTCATAGTATGTTAAGCGATGAGCAAAAGGAGAGCGTAATTAAGGTTGTTCGTCAGCAATTGCTAACCCCCAGAGGTTTGCGAACATTATCGCCGGCTCATCCAGAGTATCAGCCTCATTATCAGGGTACACAGTTTAACCGCGATATGGCCTTGCATAGAGGTACAGCTTGGCCATGGTTGCTGGAGTTTTATACCAAGGCATTGTTCCAGCTGTATGGCGTCGATGCACTTGATGAAATTCTTGAAATTTACCATGGATTTGAAGATGAAATGACCAATCATGGAATTGGCACCATATCGGAAATCTACGACGGAGATCCACCCCACACACCTCGTGGAGCTATATCCCAAGCCTGGAGTGTTGGTGCATTACTGCAAATTCGCCTGTTAATTCAGGAGTTGCTTGTGAAAAAACAAGGTTAATTGAAAATATATAGTCTATGAAAACATTTAAAACACCTTTAATTACATGAGAGTATTAATGTTTGGATGGGAATTTCCACCGCACATTAGTGGTGGATTGGGAACCGCTTGTTATGGTCTCACAAAAGGACTGGCCCATCATGGTGTCGATATCGATTTTGTTGTTCCCAAAGCCTATGGAGACGAAGACCGTTCAATCGGTCGTTTCCATTCGGCCGGGGACGTCGATTTCGATATTCGCGAGAAATCCATGAAGGAATACTGGGATAGAATTAAATACCTCGAAATTGGTTCAAACCTAATTCCCTACGTGTCGCCCGAAGAATTCGAACGTTTGATTTCAGAAGATATTCTGTCCGACGTTGAGCAAAATGAAGCCATCTTTTCTCAAAAGTTTTCGTTTACCGGAAAATATGGGAAAGATTTAATGCAGGAGGTTAGTAGGTATGCTCTTATTGCGTCTGTGCTAGCAAAGAAACTCGATTTTGATGTGATTCATGCGCACGATTGGCTTACCTATTCGGCTGGTATAGCTGCCAGTAAAGTGAGTGGGAAACCGCTTGTTGTACATATTCATGCTACAGAATTCGACCGAAGTGGTAAGAATGTGAACCAGAGTGTATACGATATCGAAAGAAAAGGAATGAGCTTTGCCGATAAGGTAATTAGCGTTAGTAATCTAACGAAAAGTACTGTGCATGAGCGCTATGGAATTCCTCTGGAGAAAATTACTACGATTTATAATGCGGTAGAGCCTAATAAGGAAGATGGGATAAATGAGCCCAGAGGTGTTCGCCAAAAGGTAATTACTTTTCTTGGGCGTATTACATATCAGAAAGGCCCCGATTACTTTATTGAAGCAGCTAATAAAGTGTTGCAGAAAGATAGAGAAATACGGTTTGTAATGGCCGGTAGCGGCGATATGCTTAACCGGATGATACGCCGTGTGGCGGAATTGGGTATTTCAGATCGCTTTCATTTTACCGGGTTCTTGAAAGGCGATGATGTGTCGCGAATGTTTTCGGCCAGCGATCTATACGTTATGCCATCTGTTTCAGAGCCATTCGGCATATCGCCGCTCGAAGCTATGCGATCGAATGTCCCGGTAATTATTTCAAAGCAGTCCGGCGTGTCAGAAATACTCGAACACGCTATAAAAATCGATTTTTGGGATATTGATGCCATGGCCGATGCAATGTATGCCTTGGTCAATTACAACGGCATTTCCCAAATGTTTAGTCATTACGGGAAAACAGAAGTTGATAATCTTAAGTGGGATAATGCTGCAGCAAAAGTATTGAATGTATATGAAGAAGCTGTAAGGGAAGCG
>JAWOEM010000125.1:0-11374 GCA_046482785.1 Salinivirgaceae bacterium | reverse complement strand
TAATCCTATTGCTTATGATATCAACAAAATTTGATACTTCCATGATATAGGTATTTATGATGCCAATCCGGCAATTCAGTGTTGACTCACAAATATAGAAAAATATTTTAATTTGCATTTTTCTCTTCTCGTAATTACACAGGAAAGAAACAGCGACTAAGACACAAGCAACATACCACGCCACTATCATTATGAAAAAACAAATGCTTGCACATTAAATCATTGCAAACAACACGAATAACATTCAACTCAAAAATTCAGAATAGCGAAATTTCAAGCAATTGCAAAAAGCAAGAATTCCTAGTCAAGACCTCGTGGGTTAAGAATAAGGAAACCAAATCCGAAATGGAAAAACCATTGATTATTTGTACGGTCTAAATAACTGACCGACGCATATAGCGGTCCCATAAACGTTTGGTAAACCATTGAGGCATTCCCAATAAAATAGTGTTCTTTGAACGGTTCTCCAAGTTGAGCTTTGTACAAATCGAATTCAATTTCTCGATGCGGTTGGTAAAAATGGGCGCCCGCCCTTAACGAAATTCGATCGGAGAACTTGTACAATGGAGTAACACCCACAGAAAAATAGGAATGTGCTCTGAAATTGGGCAGATAAAAAAGAATAGTATGTGGAAATGGCTTGTATTCGTCACTGGAAAGTTTCGAGATTAAATAGTTGGAAAATAGTTTTTTGTTGGAATAAAATGCCTGAATAGCCCCTTCTATTTTAATTTTTTCAGTTATATGATGATAATTTTTCGCCTGCAGCTCTATCTCCTCATACGCATGTGATTCATCTGTTTTTATTAGACCAACCTCTGCTCCGGTGGTGCCCGGCAAAAACTTTTCGCGCCCCAAAACATGCCGAAACATAAGTTTAACGTATTTACCTTCCGTTGCAAACTGCTTCTCGTTAAGCGTGCTATATTCTATTTTGGCAGATGGAGAGAAATAGTCGAAACGTGTAACATCTTCTTCATCTTCGCGACTTACCACGTTTGCCTGATAATAATTATCGGCTGTAGCACCGTAGGTTGCACTAAGAGCAATATAGCTATTTGTAGAGAAAGGAATACCGATATTGAAGCGAACATAATTTTCACGTTGTGTAATATAAGAAGGCGTTTCATCTTCGAAAAACCATTCTTTGGTTGAATTAAAGTAGTCGCGCCGAGAGTAATTAATGGCCAAATCGGCAAACAATGGAAACAGGCGCTTCCCTTTTTTATTTCTAAAATACGGAAAATCGACACTTCCAACCAGCCGCATTGAGCTGTACATACGACCGTAATACAACGATCCGGTAACATCATAGGCGCGCTTGCCCAAATATTTGTAAGAAGCTCCTAAATACGAAAAGTTTTTACTGGTCGAATTTATTTGACCGCCCAGCTGTATCTGAATTTGATAGTCTGTTTTTACATCTAAAAACAAATCGAAAAAGCCGGTTTGTGGGTTAAATGTAGTTGTGGGCTCAATTTCGCGAATTTTATTATCACTCAACAGCAAGAAATACTCTTTTTCGAATTCGGCAAAAGAGAACGTATCGCGGTTTGCCTTGATATTTCGTCTCACGTATTGTTTTTGCTTGCTATTGAGTCCGGAAATAATTACATTATTAAACACCAATGATGGCAATCGTTTTCGGAAATCGTCTCGTTTCGCCTTTAAGTCTTCCGGGTACTGCTCCCGTTCTATCTTTAATTTAATGACTTCAATTTTTTTCATGGCAGCTGCATAGCCAAGCTCAATTAATGTATCGATTAACTCAAAGTCTGATGCACCATAATCGCGAACTGCCGGCTCAATAAGAAATGCTGTATCGGGAAGCGAAAAATTGGTATAGTCAGTAAAAATATTCTCCAATTGCGAAAACATATCGTCCACATCGGGAGTATTGCTGTTAAATGCAACTTTGGAACCGATTAAAACATCGGGGTTAAAATCATTTATCATGACATCAGAGGGGAAATTATTTTTCATTCCACCATCCATGCAAAGTACCCCATCGATTTCGATGGGTTTAAAAACCAATGGAAATGTAATAGAAGCTCTCACAGCACGTGACAAATGACCTCCGGAAATAATTTTCTCTTTTGAGTTATTAATATCGGTAGCCACACAACGAAAAGGCACCATTAGGTTATCAAAATCGTAATTGGCCAAGGCCGATGGCGACCCCAGAATCTCCATTAAGCGCAAATCCATTTGATGGTTTTCGAAAAAACTTGAAGGTAGTATTGTTTTAAGAGGATTATGATTTCGCTCCAAGTTAAGCGAAAACCACGAAGGATTCTGTTCTTCTCGTTTATAAAAGAACTTATCGTCTTCCTTAATTTTTCCATACACCCACGTCATGAATGTATCGGATCGAAGCAATTCTGCCATTTGCTCCGGACTATATCCGGATGCATACATCGCTCCTACAATTGCACCAAAACTTGTTCCTGTTATGTAGTCGATGGGTATATTATGCTCTTCAAGGGCTTTTATAACACCAACGTGAGCCGCACCCTTTGCTCCTCCTCCACTTAACACCAGGCCAACACTTTGTGCTTGTGCTGTAAAAACACAAAAAAAGCAAAGTATTGCAACACCTATTATTCTCATCTACTTTTCATTCTATTCGTCGTTGTCAAATTTAGCCTGAAAGCTAATTCGTTAATCTATTAATCATTTGGTCTTGTTTCCATCAAAATCAGCATTCAAATAGCAGCCTAAAAGTACAAATTTACTATTGATAAATCCACAATATGACACCATATTTATAATGAGTTGGAATGAATTTTCCATGTTTTATAATACATGTCTAAAAATACTTTCATTAAGGATATCGTACTTTTCAATACTATGGTTTAGAAATTTTGGGGCACACATCACGAATAAAGAAAAAAGCCACAGAAAAAAAATCTGTGGCTGCAATTTTCAATATATATCCTAAAATCGGCAAGAAAAGATAGTGTAAACTGCTGTATTCTTGCGAATTGTTTTGCTGTTACTCTACTTTATCGCCAAATGAAATTCCTATTCCACGGGCAGCCTTCATTAAGTAATTCTCTTCATGAACAGTATTGTAATGTTTAATGGCTTCTTTCAATGGTACAGAAATAATATCGGGATGTCTGTACGAAACCATATGTCCATACTCACCATCGAGAACCATTTCGAATGCTTTGGTACCATATTGTGTAGCTAACACACGGTCATATGCTACAGGGATACCTCCACGCTGCAAGTGACCAAGTACGGTTTCACGCATATCGTGCTTACAACCGGCATCTTGCAATTGTTCTCTAAGTGCCGCAGCTACGCCACCGTACCTACGGTTTTTATAACCCACTTCTTTACTATCGATTTCAGATACTGTCCCACCCTTGGGTTTAGCTCCCTCTGCAATAACAATTATGGCAAACCCTCGGTCTTTTACAAATCGCTCTTCAACCTTTTCCAGTACTTCATTTACATCATAAGGTATTTCCGGAAGCAAGCAAATGTCTGCTCCACCCGCTACAGCAGCGTGAAGCCCAATCCAACCTGCATCGCGCCCCATTACCTCAAGTATAAGAATCCGGTTATGGCTGGCCGCTGTTGTTACAAGTTTATCGACCGCTTCGGTAGCAACCTGCACTGCCGTTTGAAAACCGAAAGTTGCGTCTGTTGCAGATAAATCGTTATCAATAGTCTTGGGTACCCCAATAATATTCAATCCTTGTTCGAAGAGCTGCTGTGAGATTTGCTGCGAACCATCTCCACCGATATTTATGACGGCATTGATACCCAAATAGTTAATCTTGCGAATCATTTCTTCGCTCCGATCAACTGTACCCCATGTGCCATCGGTATTTTTTACAGGCCATGCGTATGGTCCTCCTTTATTGGTTGTTTCTAAAATGGTACCTCCTCTATAGTGGATACCGGCTACCGTTTTTTCATCGAGTACTTTTATCTCTGTCGGCTCCCACAATATTCCATTAAAAGCCTGTATACTACCTACCACTTCCCATTCTTTTTCCTGCGACGCGCGCTTCACTATGGCTCTAATTACTGCATTCAATCCCGGGCAATCTCCTCCTCCGGTTATTACTAATACTCGCTTCATCTTTTATCTCTTTTTAATTCATAGTTCTATCCAAAAATCGATTTTTTATTCGATTATTTCATTCATCCTGATGACAGGACACGACAAAAATCAATCCGATAATCACATCACTTTGCTACAATTTGCACTGCAATAATCCACAACCTTACAATCTTTTCACTTTAGGCTAATCGGTTTGTACCAATGGAAGTAAGCCAGCGTGTATTGAGCAAATACGACGTATTATGGCAGCGTAAAGATACGAAAATAAATTTGATTGAATAAAATATATTTTGTGAAATGACAATATTAACTACGCAAACGTTTGAAATTATAATTGCCTTTAAAAATATCGTAAGAATTGTGATTTTAGCATCACCAAATTATAGTAGAGGTCGTTCGCGGTTATGAAGCGAAGGCCTTATTTGAAAAGACCGTTCAAACTTCACTGAGCCAAAACTTTGTTTTACAAATGTACAACTTATGACGTCAAAACCAAGTTTTGGCGGAGCTAAATTAAAACCTCAATCACACGAAACGCAGGTGCTGCCTTTGCTTTATGAACCGCTGTTAGCTCTCGTTTTTTTATCTAATTTCTCCAAAATTCAAATTAAATCATATAAATCTTAAAAACTACCGATGATTTAAGGGGCTATTTCAACCAAGTTTAAGCAATCCATTTTCAAGTTCATTTCTTAATTCATTATTTAAAAAACTTGTGAAATTCATATCTAACGGTGGTGGAGTTTTTTCACAAGCATAACGCATCTTAACAAAATGATTACTATGTAACTCCAAAAAGTAATCAAAACTACCAAATTCTAATTTCTCTCTTATTCTAGTTATATTTTCGATTTCTTTCTTGTCATACTTGTCTTTCTCATCAAGATGATAAAGGTATTCATCAAGCTGATTATCTAAATCAGATTTCAAGTATGCTATATGATTCGATGGGTTAAAAGAGTTTTCCATAGATTCCTTTAAATCTTTGCACGATTCGTGATTTAATAAATCTTTTATTTCGTGATATCTAGGATGCGAACCAATATGATAATATATTATACCTTTTAACAATAATTCAGCAGCAAATGCATGATGAGTCCCAGTTATTACTGTTTCAAAATTATTATAAGCAACGGGGTTTATCATTTTATTTTTTTTGGCATGTTCACTTGCTAACAACCCTACTTCAAGAAAGTATCGAGCTTGAGCATCATAATTTAGTGCAACATTTACATTTTCATTTGTCATAAAATTATAATTTTTATTATTTGCAATTCTGCTCTTGAAATGAGAGCTAACTTCAGTATATAAGCAAAAGCACTATTGAACTTGAAAGATGAGCCCAGTCTAAAAAGGGTCGCATTTTATTTTCGAATGCATGCGTGTTTGGCAATATTCGCTCATTACGATAGCCATTTCTTGAAAGAATATCGGGAATTAGAAATCTAACCTGGTGATAAGTTGCGAAAGCACCTTAGTAGCTGTGCCTTTGAGTACAAAATTTGATATTTCGTAGGTAAACGCTGATGGTTCCGGGTTAATTTCGATGATTTTGCAGCCGTTTCGACTGGCCACAAAAGGAATATTGGCAGCCGGCACCACCTGACCGGTAGAGCCCACAATAAGCATAACATCGCAGTTCGTAGCGTGCCATTCCGATTGTTCAATGGCATTGAACGGGATTGCTTCGCCAAAAAAAATGAACGACGGTTTACACAAACTATCGCAAACTGGACATTTGGGATAGGGCTGCTGAAAATCAACTTCATTTGCATGCGAAACATGCTGATTGTTTTGTGTGCAAATAAAGGTCTTTGAGTTTCCGTGGTATTCAATTACATTTTCACTTCCGGCTTCTTGGTGTAAGTTATCGATATTTTGGGTGATAACGCCTTTAAGCATTCCTGCACTTTCGAGCTTTGCCAGTGCCAAATGAGCTGCATTGGGTTTGGCATCGGCAAAATAGTTAAAAAACAATTTTCTGATAACCGGCCAAACTTTTTCGGGGGTATTCAGGTATGTCGATAATTCAAGTATAGCCGGATCGTACTTACTCCAAATACCATCGTCGCCACGGAAGGGCGGAATTCCACTTTCAACAGATATTCCGGCGCCTGTAAAAGCCACGGCGTGTTTGGCATTTCGTAAAAGTGCTACGGCTGTCTCGAATTGTTTGTCCATATTATTGCTCCAATTTTGCAAGCTCCTGCTTGCTGAAAAGTGTAGGATAATCTTCGTCGTAATGTTTTAGTATTGACTTAAACAAAGCGGCACGAATAATTTCGCTTTGGTTTTTCACTTTATATCGCTTGCAGTACAACTCTAATGCACTTATTTCCTTATCGTTAAGAAGCACCGACTTACGATGACGTCTTTTGTAATGTGTTAATTCTTTCGATTTCACTATTCCTAAGGTTTATTCCATATTAATATATTCACCAATTGCGAACAAAAATAATGGTATTATGAACATTTTTCGAACAGGTTATGCACAAGTAATTAACAATTTTATGGGAAGTTATTAACATTTAGGCGTGCTTCAAACCCCAAAGCATGCAATTAGCAATTACAGTATGCTTAAAAAAGAATATCGCCGAGGGAACGTTTCGGAACGTGATGTACACCCTCTTTGTCGCGCCAATATTTATAGTCGTCTCCTTGCATATCTTCAATAACCACATTCTCGGCGGGTTTGCCCAAGGCTACCACATCGAGTATTTCGAGGTGTTCGGGAATTTGCAATAACTGACGCAATTTTTTCTTATCTACCGAAGCAATAATGCAGCCTCCCAACCCCATTTCGGTGGCGGCCAACAGCATGTTTTGCATGGCAATACCTTCATCGCAAAAATGCGACGTTGCAATATTTTTGTTGTGACAAACCACCACATATGCAGTTGGGCGCTCTCCTTGCACAGGACCGTCCCAATTTTCGATAAATCCGGCCCATTTGAGCAACGGAAAAACAACTGCATTGGTAGCCGCATCGTTAATAAGCTTGTAACATAAACTTTGCTGATTCCGGCCACTCGCGCCAAGGCGGGCATGATTAACCATCTGTTTTAGTTGATCGGTTGTGATGGTTGTGCTTTGATCGAACCGTCTAAAACTTCGTGTTTTTTTTATTAATTCCAATAATAGCATGCAATTTCCTTTTTTTTATTTCAAACCAACAATAATCTCAAAATTCTACATTTTCGAGAAAAATATAAAATCCGTCACCCATTAATCTGCCGTAAATACATTTGAATGGTATTTTCCAAACCATAATATAATGCATCAGAAATTAGCGCGTGACCGATAGACACCTCATGGCAAGGCTTAACGTTTTTGATAAAGTACTTTAAATTATCGAGATTCAAATCGTGTCCGGCATTTACCTCCAGCCCGCACTGATGTGCCACTTCTGCCGCTTTTGCGAATGGTGCAACAGCTTTTTCTTTGTTCCGCAGAAAGTCTGTAGCGTAAGGTTCGGTATACAGCTCTACGCGATTTGTTTTTGTGTCGGCAGCATGCTTTATGAGTTCTGTATCGGTTCCCACAAATATGGAGGTACGAATTCCTGCACCTTGCAAACGTGCGATAATGGTTGTCAGAAACTTTTTATGTGTCACAGTATCCCATCCGGCATTACTGGTAATTGCATCGGGTGGGTCGGGAACCAATGTAACCTGATGCGGTCCGGCTTCGAGCACAAGCTCCATAAACGATTCATTGGGATAGCCCTCAATATTAAATTCGGTAGTAATAATAGGCTTTATTTCATGTACATCGCTGTAGCGAATATGGCGTTCATCGGGACGTGGATGCACAGTTATGCCCTGAGCTCCATGGTTTTGGCAGAATATTGCAGCCTGTTTTACATCGGGAATATTGCCACCTCTGGCATTGCGAATGGTTGCTATTTTATTGATGTTTACACTTAATCTGGTCATAAATACTTTTTTTTACCGTAGGATTTACTTACTTTAGAGTGCAAATGTAATATTTTTTCAATTATGACAGCAGAACAAATCATGTCTGACGTAGTGCCTCCACTAAAGCCTGTTGACTATTGCAATACAGCTTTAAGCTGGATGGAAGTTTTTCGAATCTCGCACCTACCCGTAGTCGAGAATAACCGTTTTATGGGCATTATTTCAGATAATATGATATATGATGCCAATATATTTGAAGAACCCGTCAACAAATTAGAGAATCGGTTTCTAAATGCATACGCCCAACCGCACATGCACTTTTACGAACTCATCGATATCTTTATCAGGCACAGACTTACAGCGTTGCCGGTAGTAAAAAACAACAATATTTTTCTGGGTTTAATTACATTGCCTTCGCTTGTTCAAACCTTCGCGGAGCTTTTTGCAACCGATATGCCTGGGGGTGTGGTTATTCTTGAAATGCACTCCAACGATTATTCGCTAAGCGAAATTTCTCAAATTATTGAAGGAAACGATGCACGTATTCTTTCGTGTTACGTTTCCAATATACCTGAGTCCATGCGAATTCGGGTAACACTTAAAGTGAATAAAGGTGATTTAACATCCATATTACGAACATTCGAGCGGTATGAGTATGAGGTAAATGCCTCTTTTGTGCCCAGCGACAAGATGGACACTGTAATACAAGACCGATTTGATGCTTTGATGCAATATATGGATATCTGATGTGGCTTTTGATGTTTTTACCTCCCCAGTTTAAAAACGAAAATTCCATTACTCCTGTTTCACAATACAGGAAAATGCCCAAATACACAGGGCAGGTTTTGTCTTATTCATTATTTTCGGGAAAATTGGCTGCAAAACTGGGTATTCTTTGCATTCTACTTATTTTCAATTTGTTTGCAACAGCACAAACCAGTAAATCATTTGTTATTAACCAGATAGAACATACCGGAAATCAGAAAACCAAAAATTACGTATTAAACAGGGAGCTCACGTTTCAAGAGGGCGATACCATCCAATATGTCAACGAAGCCATTGAGCTATCGAAACAAAATTTGATTAATACGCGTCTGTTTCACCATGTCGATATTCATTATATTGAACAAAACAACCTGATTAACATTATTATAAACGTACAAGAACGCTGGTACTTATGGCCTATACCGATTTTTGAATATGCCGACCCCAATCTGGCATCGTGGCTTCGACGCAAGGAAATTGACTATTTGAACTACGGAATTATACTCGAAGAGCGGAATTTTAGGGGACGAAAGGAAATGTTGCGCCTTAAGCTCCGCAGAGGCATTCGAGAAATGTATGGAGTGCAATACACTTTTCCTCAATTGGCCAATTATCGCAATCTGGGTGGAATGTTTGATGTGGCCTACTTTCAGCAAAAAGAACTTCATCATAAGATTATTGATAAACAATACATTACATTAAATACTGATCGGTATATTTACTTCGAACAACGTTTTTTGGCCAGCTTGCTTTGGCGCCCGGGATACTACACCCGACATGCTTTTTATGCCGGATATCGCAGATTTCATTATCACAATAGTATTGATAGTTTATTTGGAGAAACAGTTCGTTCAACCTCGGAGTATCTCAGTCTTGGATATAAATTTAAATATTTTAGAGGCGACTATGTTGCTTACCCGCTTCAGGGACAAAAAATACAACTAACTACCGAATCGGGTTTAGGGAAGCGATCGTATGCGTTTGTCGACATGGAACTAAGCACGCACCACAAGCTGCATACCCGGTGGACATTTTCTTATGGCATGAATGGTTTTGTATCGCTTACGCAGAATTTCCCTCATTTTCTTTACATTGGCCCCGGAAAAACATGGTACATCAGAGGTTTTGAAGATTATGCCTTCCATAACGATTTATTAATTATTAATCGCTTACAACTTAAATACACATTGCTAAAGAAGCGAACCATCCATGTAAAGCAAATCGCATCGGAAAAGTTCAATTCGCCGTATTTTGCACTTTATGTCAATGGATTTACAGAAATTGGCTATGGAAATAACATTATTCGCGAAAGCGACGAAATAACACCTGTAAGTATTGGATTAGGTTTCGATCTACTCACCTATTACGACTGGATTGGTCGCATGGAGTTTGTGCTTAATAGCGAAAATCGGGCGTGGTTCAACATTCATTGGGGTTACATATTTTAACAAAAAATAGAAACGCATAGTTACTAACATTGATAAAAACCACCAGAAACCGGAAACAATTCTTGCTAAAGTTCCCAGTTAAACGTGCAATAGTCGCAGCGTAAAGAGATCAACAAACAACACTTGTGCGGTTTATTCTCATTCACGCTGCAATTACAGTATCCTACTCTGTAAAATTTTAAAATGTATCGTCAGTATTGCTTCAGTTAGTTGGATCTAAAATCCGGAATAAAAACGTATATTTGTTTTTAAACCCTATGGAAATGATTAACATTCATAAGCAAGTAGAATATTGGGTAAGTAGTGCTATTGATGACTTTGAATCGGCAAAAATTCTAATAGAGCGCAAACGGTTCTTACACGGATTATTCTTTTGCCATTTAGTTATTGAAAAGTCGCTGAAAGCACATGTAGTAAAAGAGACAGAACAGATTGCACCACGAAGCCATAACTTAATATTTTTGCTTGAAAAATGCAATCTAGAATTGACTGAGGAGGAGGAAATATTTTTGGGAATATTGATGAAGTATCAACTTCAGGGTCGTTATCCGGATTATAACCCTGTAATTCCAAAAATTGAAACTATTATAGAGTACCTAAACGAAACTGAAAGATTAATGCTATGGCTCAAAAGGAAATTATAGAACTATTAAAAAAATATGTATTGCTTTTAAATGCACAAGGAATATCTGTGAAAAAAGCATATCTATTTGGGAGTCATGCATCCGGATTAGCAACTGAAGATAGCGATATCGACATCATGATTGTATCAGATAAGCATGATGAAAGTGATGACAGAGTTATTGGAAAAATGTGGAGACTAACCAGGCAGGTTGATCCAAAAATTGAACCACTTCTCGTGAGCATGGATAGATTTATGAGCAATGAAGAAACGCCACTAATTGCAACGATTAAAAACCAAGGGATTGCTATTGCATAAGTAGTGATTACAAGAAAACTGCCTTTTTTGACTCTTTGATAAAAAAGCATCAAAAATAAGAATAACGCAGTATTTGGCGTTTTTTCGCAATGACAAGTAGAGCATGTCCATTAACCCGAAAAATTAGCTTCGCTGAGCTGCCCCGATTAAAAATCGGGGCAGGCAGTCCTTCGGCCTCGGTTCATGAATTTTCTACAACTAAGAAATACCAACAAATTTGGCA
>JAWOEM010000120.1:0-11152 GCA_046482785.1 Salinivirgaceae bacterium | reverse complement strand
AGAAGAGGTATTTTTATAATTACAGGAATTGTCGACTTTTTATATCCGCTGATATATGGGCCTCTTTTAGCTCTACTTTTAAGTCGGTTTGTCAATAATTTGGACTGTACCATATCTGGCAAACTAATAATTTTGGTTCCGTTTGTTGCAGTGTTATTCGACTACATCGAAAATGCAGGAATTATTTTTATGATAGCCGATTATCCGAATATGAATATCGCTATTGCCTGGTTAACCTCCATTGCCGGCATATTAAAATGGTTGGTTACAGGAGTTTGTATCGCTACATTGCTAATGCTTTTAATAAAAATCGCGCAACGAAGAATAAAACATACGGTTTAGGTAATACTGAATTACGAATTCAGTGCAAAAATCACCAACCGACCGAATATAACCGGATGTACAAAAAACCAAAACTGTAGAATCAAAAATTCAACCGATCGACTGTGTGGTTATTCGATGTTGCCATGAAAATGCAGCGTTAAGGTGATATTGTATTTTTAGTTTAGGTCGTAAAACATTGAAAAAACCTGCTTTTATGACGAAAAACATGACAAAAAACCTTCCTGAAATGGCAAAAACAATATAGATTTGCAATCTAATTAAAAACAGCCACTTATGTCAAAATCAAAAGAAGCAACAAAGTTGTTTGAAATGTTTCCTCCGGTTTCTACCCAAGCGTGGAAGGAGAAAATAATGACTGACCTAAAGGGCGCCGATTATAACAAGAAACTTGTTTGGCGCACACAGGAGGGGTTTGACGTAGAGCCTTTTTACAGGGAAGAGGATCTCGAAAAGTTAAGCTACCTACTAAATTGTAACCCGGGTGAATACCCGTTTGTACGTGGAAATCGTGTCCACGACAATGACTGGTTGGTTCGTCAGGATATTGAAGCATCAGACATTAATGCCGCAAATAAGAAGGCATTGGAGGTGCTTAATAAAGGTGTCGAATCATTAGGGTTCATTTTCGACGAAGGTCAGAAAATTGGGAAAGACGAGTTAGAGGCGCTCTTAAAAGATATTTGCCTCGATGCTATTGAGGTTAACTTTATGCCTGTTCACGATTCTGAGAATGTTACAAATCTGTTTTTGGACTACATTCAGAAGAATTATCAGGGAAAAGAAATACGAGCATCAGTAAATTTCGACCCAATTGGTCATTTTGCCTTGTATGGTAAATTTTGCCGCGATGAGAAGGAATTATTTACCAAAGCAAAATCATTAATCACCAAAGCAAAAGGAGTTAAGGGGTTTAAGGCCATTAACATCCATAGTAATTTCTTTAAAAATGCTGGTGTAACCATTGCCGAAGAATTGGGAATTACCGTTGCAATGGGAAGCGATTACCTGGCAAAACTTACCGAAGACGGAGTTGAAGCTCAGGATGTTAATGATAACATGCGTTTCCATTTTGGTGTAGGAGCAAATTATTTTATGGAAATTGCCAAATTCCGTGCTGCACGATTTCTCTGGGCACAGGTTGCTGAAAAGTTTGGTGTGCCCAAACAAGCATGCAAAATGCACATTCATGCACAAACCAGCACTTGGGGAAAATCGGTTTATGATCCCTATGTAAATACATTGCGCACAACTACTGAAGCAATGTCGGCAGCCCTTGGCGGTGTAGAATCGTTAACGGTGGATCCGTTTAACTTTTATGAAAAACCTACCGTTCAGTCGGAGCGTATTGCTCGTAATCAGCAAATTATTTTGAAAGAAGAATCGTACTTTAAAAATGTTGTTGATGCTGCAGGAGGTTCATATTACATTGAAACACTTACCGACGAGCTTATTCAGGAGGCCTGGAAAGTATTTCTTAAAATTGAAAGTGAAGGCGGATTTATTGCATCGTACCGTAAGGGCGAGTTCCAGAAACGGATGGCCGATACAGTTAAGCAACGTAGTAAAAGCATTGCACTGCGCAAAGAAACCTTCCTTGGAACCAACGATTTTCCAAATTTTGAAGAAACTCAGGAAGACCGTCCCGCAGAGCTTTTCGAAGCTAAAGACAACACCGTAGAAAATGCCGAAACACAAGGTTTGGTTACTTATCGCGGGCCACAAGAATTTGAACGCATGCGTTATCGCACAGATATCTGGGCCAAAGATCATAAGCGTCCGGTGGTGTTTATGCTTACCTATGGTAATCTTGCTATGCGTCTTGCCCGCTCACAATTCTCACAGAACTTTTTTGCCATCGGAGGTTTCAAAACCATCGACAATCATGGCTTTAATTCTGTAGACGAAGGAATAAAAGCGGCAATGGAAAAAGATGCCGATATAGTTGTTCTTTGCAGCTCCGATGATGAATATCCCAATATTGCACCGGAAGCCGTAAAACAGCTTCAGGGCAAAGCCACAGTTGTAGTAGCAGGATATCCGAAAAATGCTATTGAGGAGCTGGAGGCTGCCGGAGTAGAGCATTTTATTCATGTAAAATCAAATGTGCTCGAAACATTGGAGAATTTTCAAAAGCAATTGGGATTGATGTAAATCGCGGATTAATTACGCAGAAATCAGAACATTATGAGACCAAAATTTAACGATATAGATTTAACGAAAGTAAAGTCTGAAACACCTACAGGCAATGCCTGGAGTGAATCCCAAAAAATTAAAGCAAATTGGGAAACACCTGAGAAAATTCCTGTAAAAGGTGCTTACACAAAAGACGACCTTGCCGGAATGGGGCATTTGAACTACGCTTCAGGTTTGGCGCCATTTTTACGCGGACCATACTCGGCTATGTATCCTATGCGCCCATGGACAATTCGTCAGTATGCCGGATTTTCTACCGCAGAGGAATCGAATGCTTTTTACCGCAGAAACCTGGCCGCAGGCCAGAAAGGTCTGTCTGTAGCTTTCGACCTGGCTACACACCGTGGCTACGACTCCGATCACGAACGTGTAGTGGGTGATGTGGGAAAAGCCGGTGTAGCGATCGATTCTATTCTCGATATGAAAATTTTATTCGATGGTATTCCATTGGATAAAATGTCGGTATCGATGACAATGAACGGTGCCGTTTTGCCGGTTATGGCGTTTTACATTGTAGCCGGGCTTGAGCAGGGAGTGAAACTCGAAGAGATGGCCGGAACCATTCAAAACGATATTTTGAAGGAATTTATGGTGCGTAACACATACATTTACCCACCTGAATTTTCAATGAAAATTATTGCCGATATTTTCGAATTTACTTCGAAAAACATGCCCAAGTTCAACTCCATATCCATTTCGGGTTACCACATGCAGGAAGCCGGTGCTACTGCCGATATCGAAATGGCATACACCTTGGCCGACGGATTGGATTATATTCGTACAGGAATAAACGCAGGCATGGAAGTAGATAAATTTGCTCCGCGCTTGTCGTTTTTCTGGGCGGTGGGTATGAACCATTTTATGGAAATTGCCAAAATGCGTGCAGCACGCATGATCTGGGCCCAATTGGTAAAACAATTCGATCCGAAAAATCCAAAATCGATGGCGTTGCGTACGCACTCGCAAACTTCAGGTTACAGTTTACAGGAGCAAGATCCGTTTAACAATATTGCCCGCACAGCAGTAGAAGCTATGGCGGCAGCATTAGGGCACACCCAATCGTTGCACACCAATGCATTGGATGAGGCTATTGCCCTGCCAACTGAATTTAGTGCGCGTATTGCTCGTAACACGCAGCTGTATTTGCAAAACGAAACGCAAATTACACGTGCTGTAGATCCTTGGGCAGGTTCATATTATGTGGAATCTCTGACACGCGATTTGTATAACCGTGCATGGGATCACATTAACGAAATTGAGGAAATGGGTGGAATGGCGAAAGCTATTGAAACCGGAATTCCGAAAATGCGTATTGAAGAGGCTGCCGCCAGAAAGCAGGCGCGTATTGATGCCAAACGTGATACCATTGTTGGTACAAACAAATATCGGTTAGATAAGGAAGATCCCATCGAAATTTTGGAGGTCGACAATACCGCAGTGCGCTTATCGCAAATTGAGCGATTGAAGAAATTACGTGCCGAGCGTAACGACGAAGAGGTGCAGCAGTCGTTAGCCGCCATTACTAAATGTGTCGAAACAGGCAAGGGTAACTTGCTGGAGCTTTCTATCGATGCTGCGAAAAAACGTGCTTCGCTTGGTGAAATTTCCACAGCATGCGAAAAAGTTGTAGGACGGTACAAAGCTGTAATTAGATCTATTTCAGGAGTGTATTCATCAGAGTCTAAAGATAGCAGCGATTTTGCTAAAGCCCGTGAGCTTTGTGCCAAATTTGCTGAAAAAGAAGGCCGCCAGCCTCGTATTATGATTGCCAAAATGGGGCAGGACGGACACGATCGTGGTGCAAAAGTAGTTGCAACAGGATACGCAGATATTGGTTTCGATGTGGATATGGGGCCATTGTTCCAAACACCGCAAGAAGCTGTACGCGATGCCATCGACAACGATGTGCATATCATTGGAGTTTCTTCATTGGCTGCCGGCCATAAAACATTAATTCCGGCTGTAATGGAAGAACTCAAAAAAGAAGGTCGCGAAGATATTATGGTCATTGCCGGTGGTGTAATTCCACATCAGGATTACGATTTCCTTTACAATGTAGGAGTTGCTGCCATTTTTGGACCCGGAACATCAGTTCCAAAAGCAGCCATCGAAATGCTTAATATCTTAATTGACGAAGAATAGCATTTTTTCAACCAATAGAAACAAGAGGCCATTCTGCAAAGGATGGCCTCTTTTTGTTTTGATAAAAAAAAGGCTGCCTTGCGAGGCAGCCTTTTGTGTTTTATGAGTTATTGCAGCATTAGTCTGTTACAATAAATTTTTGTGTGGAAATGTTATTGTTCAAATTTACCTGCACATAATATATTCCGGCGGGTAATTGTCCAATATTTACTTGTTCAGTGTGGTTTCCGGTAGCTTTTGCGCCACTGGTAATTTGCTGAACAACCTGACCATTCATATTATAAATGGTGGCATTAACTTTTTCCGATGCGTTCAATGAATAATTGATATTCAATACATCGTTGGCCGGGTTTGGATAAATGGTTAGTCCACCATTATTGATGCCATTAATACCAACAGGATAGCGAAGAACATCGATATTGATGGTCTCGGTTACGACACTTTTTCCATCGTTCACGCCCACAACTACAGCATAGCTGTCACCTATAGTTTCATAGGGAGCATTGGTAGCTGTTAATGCGGCTGTTCCGTCGCCATTGTCAACAAAAGTCATCCATTCCGGTGTTCCGGCAGCACTGAATGTTAGTTCGTCTTCATCGGCATCTGTACCTGTAAAGTTAATTGCAAATTCGCGATCTGAATACGCCGTAGTATCACCTTCGAAGCTCATTTCAGGGAGTGTATTTTCGTTTGCCGAACCATCGTCGAACGATGGGAAAATAATATAGTCGATATAGCCACAATCGTCGTTGCTCGATACACTACCGTCTTTTTCGTATTTCCATGTAAAAGTACGTTCTCCGGCAGTCACATCATAGGTTTGTTCTGTCCATTCACCAGCACCGCTCCACTCATCTTGCTCAACACCATCGATGTAAAAACGAAGGAAGTCGTAGCCACTTTCAGATGAAGCTTTTTGCATAAAGGAGATTTGGTCGTCTGATCCTACTTCAACGGTAATGGATAGTTCCGATGTTTGGTTGTCTGTGATTGTTCCACTTTTGGCTGCATATACACCTTCATATACAGGCGATTCAACTATTTCCCAAGGGTATGTCTCATCATTTATCCATTCGTAAGTTGTGTAGTCTCCGCTTTCGAAATCTTCGATTACCAGACCAACTGATGCTGTAATAGTATCTTTGATTTCAATTTCTTGATATGTAAGAACAACCTCAACAGAAATTACATCTCCAGTTACAGCTTCGCTTGAAACGTTAAATTTGTGTGAAGCTGTGTGTGTGGTTTGTGGTTCGATACCATTATCCGTAATCTCGGCATCTACAACTTCAATATTGTTTGTTAGTGCGTTTAAGGTAGTTGTAAACGGTAAACTTGCAGCATGACCGCTATTAAATTTTTCGATGGCAATCTCCATCAATTCACCAGCATCGGGGTGTCCGTTTTCGTTACCAATTGTCTCTATCATTGTAGCTGAAGCCATTTCGATAACGGGAGCGTTAAGTGTTAGATCAATGGTTGATTCCCATACTTTTTCGCTGCCATCTTGAATTGTAAAAATTATTTCAGCTTTATGCTGATCCGGTGCATTTTCTGCAACGATTACTTCAAAAATATCATTGGCAGATGCTGTTCCGTCTGCATTTATATCGCCAATTAGGTAATTGTCGCCGGATAGGGTAATGTATTCGCTTGTTGTTGCTGCAGCTACAGTTACATCATATGCAGTCTCGGTACCCACATTACCAAAATCCAGACTTAGCGAAATGGTTTCTCCATAATCGGCTAATTGGTTGTTGTTGAACTGCTCATCGTTAATCGAATAACCATCAACTTTTACATAGGGGCCGTCTGCCGGAATGAATTCAACTTCTGTAATTACCGGTACGTTATTGAAACCTGTAATGGTAAGTGTTCCTACCAAAGGCTCTGTAATGGCATCAAATTCCAACAGTGCAGCTCCATCTAAAACATTTGCTGTAGCCACAATCTCTCCACCGATGGACAAGGTTGCTCTTCCGTCTACTGCATCTGCTGTAACTGAATACTCAGTTGATCCAAGGAAGATGATCGGATCTGCCTCGTATGTTATCTCCTGTGGTGTAGCCGTACGAACCATTACCGAAGGATCGCCAAATATTGTCCATGTATCGGTCATTTTATCGCCCTCAGAACCGTAATCGTCGTTCATTTGCATGCAGCCGTTAACATGGATGCCACCAAAGGTATGCTTAATATTTTCTTCGTAACTATTTACCACAAGGTCGAACATTTCATCTTGACCTGACATGGGTGGTGCCCAACTTTGGTTAATCGTCGATGCACAAATAGCTAAGGCACCTGTAGGTTGGTCGTTGTGCGTAGCGCGCACAAAGCCTTCGGCAAAGCATGTGTTTCCTGCGAAATTACCGTTTATACATGCTACATCGAACATGAATGGGAAGAATTCGGTATTGGTTAAGCTGTTCATGTTTGATGTGCCAAACCCGGTAGTTACAAGAATATAGTCACTTCCGTGGCCAACATATCCCATTACACCAACACCATTGTTAATGGCATCTACTACGTCTGTAGCAGATGGATTACCTGAGGCATCCATTTCACCATGCGATCCGTCGAATAACTCGTAGCTGTCTGTTTCTGTGTATGTGAATCCGGTGAGATCGGGTTTGATGTTGCGCATGTGGTCTACATCGCTTTCGCCATCATCTCCCTGACCACCGCCACCTTCGCTCGATGCAATTAACATAAACCGATCGTACATGGCATCGGTTGTGGTTGGAGTTTGTTCGTAAATTTGGTTTTTTTCTACCATGTTTTCAACATCGGCAACTGTTCCGCTGAAACGGCCAATGATAATTTCCGGGTAGGTGTCGTTTCCTTCCATGTAACCGTAGGCCATATCGCTATCGCCTGAAGATGTTGAGGTAGCAGGTAGGTTTTCGTCGTCACCAACTAATAAAACAAATGTTACCTGATTGTTTGTGTAGTAGTCGGCAATGTATGTTTCAATTTGTGATGCTGTAGAACCTACATCTGAAAGAGATACAATTTCTGTAGGAATGCCACTTTGGTTTTTCCACTCAACAAAAGGAATCATTGTTTCCATGTATTCATCGGGAGCAATAACCAACATGTTTCCTTCTTCGCTTAGCGGTGTGTACTTGGCCATGGCCTGAGTGTAGTTGGCAAAGCGGTTTTTGTAGATATGATTGTAAGGAGCGCTTACTTTTGTAAATGCACGTGTGCGATTTAGTTCGTTTTCTCCTTTTTTGTTCGTGGGCGTCACTTTAACAGTGATTTGTGTATATACACGTAGTTCTTTGGTAACGGCATTGTACTGTGTAGGGTTTACCCAAACAGCCTGACCCCTGAAATCTCTGGCAATGTAGGGAGTAGTTAGTTCTGCAATGGTAGTTGGGTAGAAACTGTTTTGGCTGTATACTTCGCCGTACGTGTAAGGTACATCTTTTGGAAGTACATTCCGGTACAGATTTCCTTTGGAGGGTGCAATTTCAATATTGCTGTAAACATCGAATTTTGCATCTACAACAGAAATTTCTGTATTGCCTTTGTCCGGAATAACAATTGATTCCGAAATGCGAAGCATGGCAGGGTAGCCTGCGTTAAGAATTGAAACGGCTTCATCTATTGAGGGAATAAAAGCTGTTCCGCGTGGTGTTTCTACTTTGTTTAATTGGTGTGTTCCAATGTTGAACACAAGTGTTGTTCCCGTTTCGTCACTTTGCGTAACTTTTACGGAAGTTTCTGATGCCATTGCCGTGAAAAATGCTAAAAAGGCAATGATGATACTGAAAAATAACTTTTTCATTTGATTGTGATTTAGATTTAAAATTAGTCGCACCTAAAAACAAGTTATGCTAATGAGCACACTTGCAGTTTTAGACTTGATTAATTTGATTTGATAAAAATAAAAGGTTAAGAAAGAGAAAAACCCGGATCGGGACTAGCCAATCCGAGTTTTTAGTATGCTATTGGTTAATGATCAATCTTTGCGTGGTAGATTCTTGTCCAATTTGAATATTGAAGAAGTATACGCCATTGCTCATTGTAGAAACGTCAATTGTATGGAGGTGTTCTCCCGGTTGCTGGTTCTCGCTTACAACTGTTTTTACTACCTGTCCGGTAATGTTGTAAATGGTAGCCTGTACATTAGAAGCTTCTGTTAGCGTGTAGCCTAAATTTGCTTCTTTTTTGGCCGGATTCGGGTAAATGGCAAGTTGAGATGCATTCTCGATGCTTGAAATTGATACAGGGTATCTTAGCACTTCAACAGTAATAATGTCGTTTACAAACACATATCCGTCAGTAACGCTTACAGGAATCTGATAGGTTTGGCCTATAGCACTCATAGGAGCAGAAGTTGCAGTAAGTTCGGCTTCGCCATTACCAAGATCGGTAAATGTCATCCATTCCGGAGCAGTACTGCAAGAAATTGTCAATTCGTCATTGTCCTGATCTTCTGCATTAATTGTCATGCTAAACGGACGGTCGGTGTAGGCTGTGTCGTGCCCGCTAATTGTCATTGTTGGAGCATTGTTGTCCGGGTTTGTGCTGCCACCGGTTGGTGGGAATACAATGTAATCAAGATATCCACAATCGTCGTTGCTTGACATACTTCCGTCTTTACTGTAAGCCCATTTGAAAGTATGCTCTCCTTCGCCTACAGTGTACACTGCTTCAGTCCATTCACCAGCACCGCTCCATTCGTCTTGTTGAGTACCGTCAATGTAAAATCTTAGGAAGTCGTAACCACTTTCAGAGGATACTTTGTACATGAAGGAAAGTTCGCCTTCGTTTGTAATATCCATTGTAATCGAAAGCTCTGACGTTTGGCTATCGTCATTTGTACCGCTTTTTGCTGCAAATGCACCTTCATAAGCCGATTCTGTAATTACCCATGGGTAGGCCTCGTCGTTCATCCAATCGTGGCTTGTAAAGTCTCCAGACTCAAAATCTTCGAATACCAGACCAATAGCTTCTTCAATTGGTTCATTGATGATAGTTTCACCTGAAGCAACTTCGAGGCTAAGTTCTGCGATGTCGCCGATGTTAGCTATTGCAGAAACGGTAACCGTATGAACAAATTCTGTAACTAATTGTCCGCCGATTTCTGAAACAGTAACCGTTTCGTTGGCTACAGTAATGTTGCTTGATGTAGCTGTTAGTGTGGTTGTTACATCCGTGCTGGCTGCATGTCCGGTATTGGCAACTTGAACAGTAAATGTAGCAATTTCGCCCGGATCGAGGTTTCCATTATTGTTTCCGTCTGCGTCGTTCAGAATAATTGAAGCTAATTCAATTACCGGTGCGTTAGCTGTAATGGAGAATCCTGTTTCCCATGCAGCGTTTACGCCATCGCTGGCAGTTAACGTAAATGCAATGGTGTGCTGGTCAGGTACATTTTCCGATACTGTAAAAGTAAAGGCATCTTCAACCGAGTAGGTTGTTTCTGCAAGTGCTTCCCCAAGCGTAGCTGTTGCTTCAGTAATGGTTACATATTCGTCAGTTGTAGAAAGAGTCAATTCTACATTATCTGTACTTACTGTTCCTACGTTGGTTACTGATACGTCGAGCATCACATTTTCGCCATAATCGAGCATTCCATTTCCTTCGGCACCATCATTAATTGTGTGGCTGTCATAAACAACAAATGGTTCATCGCTTGGAATAACTTCCAGTTCGCCAATGTAAGGCTGTTTGAACTGTGCTGTTATTACTATTTGTGCTGTAGTTGGAGCTGTAAAGCTTTCAAATTCCAATGAAGCACTTCCGCTGGCATTGGCTGTTGCAGTGGCGAGTAATTCTCCATCGTTGCTTAGTGCTACGCGAGCGTAAGCAGGTAAGTTTGTAACTTCAACCTGGCTCATTCCCAAAACGATTTGCGATAAGTAGCTTGGAGACATTGCGTCCGGCTCACCAATCCAAGGCATGAGGGTTGGGTCTCCCATTAGGTGGTAAATTTCCCAGTAGTAGGTTTTTTTTTCAGAGTTACTTTCTTCTACTGCCAACTGGCCCGCAAGGTTAACTTGTGATTGTGTTGGTGCCCAAATCTCTTGTGGCTGGTCGTCAATATTTTGGTGGTAGTACAGGTCGTACGATCCGTTTCCAAAATCTTCATAATTCGGATACTGAACTGCGTTACCATGTTTAAATTATGCCTTCAAAAATAACATAAAATAACCAGACTGAAGGGGTAAAAGCTGTACGATAAGTATGTGCATAAAAAAAACAAGGATTCACATTGAATCCTTGTTTTTTTATGCTTTCCTGCTGAGTTGCAGAAATAATGTGGTTTGGGATAATGTTGCAATTGAAAAAATGTAATTGCAGAACATATCTAATGGTCTGATTTCGACTTCCCGGAGAAGTCTGGCCACTATTATTTTTTATGTCTTTTTTCGGTGCTTACGCTCAGGCTTTTACGACCTTTAGCACGACGTGAAGCCAGTACGCGACGTCCGTTGGCAGTTGCCATTCTGGATCTGAA
>JAWOEM010000515.1:0-6721 GCA_046482785.1 Salinivirgaceae bacterium | reverse complement strand
AGGTCATCGTAATCGACCCGCCCTGGCCCTACACCATGAGGCAAGCCGACCCTACGCATCGAATCGCCTCACCGTATGAGCCTATGCCGCTAGAGGAGATAGGGCAACTCCCCATTCCATGATAATGCAAAGTTCTCATGTGCAAACGAAAACCATGTCCCAGATCTTCATCGAAAGCAATGGCAAAAATTATCTCGGAAGAATTGCTATTATCAGTTACAAACGGAGCCAACACGTCACCTTCCAACGAATAAGCCCCTGCCAATACGCTATCGGTGTAGTTGGCTGCCAATTCATATTGAGGAGTACCTGTATATACCTCAGCATTGAGATATAATTTAGCCAATAGTGCATACCCTGTATTTTTTGTAACCATGTATTTACGCGAAATATCTTTTAACAGAGATATATTTTTTTTGACTGTATGTGTCAGGCTATCAAAAATATCTTCGCGAGCTAGCTTGTAAGGCTGATCAGGCACATCGATGGTAGTGGTTAAATATGGCACATCGCCATAGTTATCGATAAGTAAATAATAGTAAAACGAGCGAAGCACTTCAACTTCAGCTATTTTTTGAAAAACGGCCTCATCTTCGGGCAAAGCCCGCAGCTGATCGAGGGTAATGTTACTTTTTGTCACTCCCGACCACATTGTGCCCCACATACGGTTCACACCTTCCACGTCGTTTGTCCAGGTATGGCGATGCATAACACGCCACTTGCCTCCATCGTCCCAATCGGCATCGCGGGTAGGCCCACAAAACTCGTCTGAGCTAATTTCCTGAGCCAGAAACCACCACCCATTGTCGTCAATTAAATCAGTCAGTGGTTCATAGGCTTTTACTGCAAGAGTAGCAACTTGTCCGTCGTTTTCTGGATATTCATCTTCCGGCAACTTATCGTAAAGTGTTTCATCAAAATCGGTACAAGAAACACTTGCAAATATTAACAATATTAATCCGATACTAAATTGTCTCATAATTGATTTATATTTTAGAATGACGCATTGACGCCAAAAGTAAATGTTCGTGTTTTAGGGTACACATTATATTGGTCGATTCCGAATGCAAGTCCGTCTACCGAGGTTTCGGGGTCGATTCCGGAATAGCCGGTAAGAACAAACAAATTATTAGAAGCCACAAAGACTTTCAGATTTTGCATCCATTGAATTTTTTCCACATTAAACTCATATCCAACCGAAAGATAATCAAGACGCAGGAACGATGCATCTTCCACATACATGTCGGCAATGGAAGGTGGTGTTTGTCTGTCTTGGTCGTACCAATCGATGGCAGACTCATACCCATTCAAGTTAGGAATATTTCCCGGATGATCAAAAAACATTTCAGTTGCATTATACACATCGTTTCCAATCATGGCGCGAAAAGAGAAGTCAACAACCCAATTGTTATAGAAACGAATGTTATTGCTCCATCCAATTTCCACATCGGGAGCCGGCGAGCCTACTATTTGGCGCTCAGCATCTTCAAGTTTATCGGTAAAACCGCCTGTTTTCGATTTATACACAAAACTCCCATCCAAAATAGTTACATAAACCGGCAAATAAAAAGCACCGATTTCTTCACCTTCCATAATTCCTGTTACATAATTTTCATCGCCAATAAGGCCACGCCCACTTAAATACCCCTCTTTACGAACACTTTCCTCTATATAATCGCCGAGGTCGAGCAAGATGGTTCGGTTGTGCGAAACATTCACACTTGTTTTCCACTTAAAGTTAGGACGATCGACTGCATAAAACTGGGCAAATAATTCAATACCCCGGTTACGTAATTTTCCTGAATTAGCATATGTGCGTTCGGCCAAATTTGGGGGAACTGCCACACGATATTCGCCAAGTAAATCGTCTGTAATTTTTTCGTACACATCGAGGCTACCGCTTAGCCGACTGCCAAAAAATGCAAAGTCGATACCTCCATTTACTTCACGAGTTTCCTCCCATTTCAGATCGGGATTTGTATTCCACGCCGGGTTATAAACAACCACATACTCTTCTGTTTCAGGATTTATAGCTGTACCGGTTGTACCATAAGCAGCTAAACTTCGGTACTCACCAATTTCCTGATTACCCGAAACACCGTAGCTCACACGCAATTTCAGCATGTCCATCCAATCTACATCTGTTAAAAAACTTTCTTCATTCAGTTTCCAGCCAACGGCAGCGGTTGGGAACCATCCCCACTTATTGTTTGCACCGAATTTTGATGATCCGTCGCGACGTATAGATGCTGAAGCATAATATTTTTTGGAAAAATCGTACTGAACACGTCCAAAGAAACCAATCAAGGTAGAAGCTCCGCGGTACGAAGATACATCACGAAGTGTTACATCGTTGAGCATACCCAAGTCATTATAACCCAAATAGTCTGAACTAGGGCTACGGCCTTGAGCGGTAAATCCATCGAAATCGGTTCCCTGCCATGAGTAGCCTCCTAAAACATTTAATGTGTGCTTTTCATTCAAGAGGGTAGAGTAATTACCCGTTAGCTCAATTAATTTTTTCTGTGTATTATTATAAGATTTACGTGCTTCTCCTGCATCAGCTGTAGCGTAAAGATTAGCCGGTCTGAAATATGAACTCACATTATCGTCGCGTGTGTAAGCGATATTTGCAGAAGCAACAAAACCATCGAAAACCTCAAGATCGGTTTTAACATTTCCTAAAAACCGTTTTGCTGTGCGGTCGTTGTCGATACCATCTATTACAGCAAGTGGGTTTTCGTAGTTAAACACCCGATTGCTCTGGTAATAATCGCCATTATCGTCATAAACCGGATCTGTAGGGTTACGTGTAAGTGCTTGATAAATTATATCGTCTTTGTTATAAGCATTATAATTTTCGTAATCGTTCTCTTCGAATGTTCCGCTCATGGTTCCGGAAATGGTCAACCGATCATCCAACCCTTTATGCAGAATATTTACTTTACCAATGGTGCGCTCTTTGGATGTTCCTTTTAAAACACCCTCCCACTCTGAATGGGTAACAGATGCATAATAGGAAGAGTTTCCATTTCCTCCTGAAAAATTCAGGTTATTGGAAGTTGTAACCCCCAATCGAAAAATTTCATCCTGCCAATTAGTATTTGCACCTCCATCGCGAAATATCGAATCAATAGGCTCTCCCGACTCATTGGCTTTTCGCTGTGCAAATGCTCTGATTTCATCAGCATCCAACACATCATAACGATTGGCCACCATATCAATGGAAGTTTTTGAGTTTAGTTGAACATTACTCACAAATTTGCCACCTTTAGCGCCGGACTGTTCACCTTTTTTGGTAGTAATGAGAACAACACCATTTGAACCCTGCGAGCCATAAATTGCAGTAGATGCTGCATCTTTCAAAATATCAAATGACTTAATATCTTCTGGAGCCACAGTAGTAGGATCAACTCCCGGCACTCCATCGACTACGTATAGAGGTTGTGTGTTGGAATCGAAACCGGAAGCACCGCGAATACGAATAGAGAAACCCGAGTTGGGGTCGCCCCCCTTTTTGGTTACCATAACTCCTGCCGAACGCCCCTGAATAGCTTGCATGGCATCGGTAAGCACACCACCTTGCAATTCATCTGCAGTTACTTGGCTTACAGCCCCGGTTTTATCGTCTTTTTTCATGGTTCCATACCCAATAACCAATACCTCGCCCAATGCTTCAATATCGGGCATTAATGTTATGTTAATCTCTTTTTGAGCGCCCACCTTTGTGGTCTCTTTCATATACCCTATAAAAGAAAAAACCAATACTGCATCGCTATTTGGTACCTCGATACTATATTGGCCTTCGGGATTCGTAATTGTACCCGTGGTTGTTCCTTTAATAGAAACATTTACACCGGGTAATGGAGAACCCTCCATATCTTCCACCAATCCGGTAACCTGCTGTTGAGCAAACCCGACAGATGTAAGAGACAGGAATGCTCCTACAAGAAAAATTCTCAAATACTTTAATTCTAAAAATTTCATTTCATTTCGTTTTATTCTTAACCTTAAAACAACTTAACCTTAAAAATGATTTAATGCAGAACTCTTTTTCGTTATACAAATATATCCTATACTGACTAAAAATCAAGAATTTACGGATATTTTTTTACGCAAACGTCACCGCAAACGATTGCGAAAAAAGTTTCGGAAAATCAACTTTTATTTTTACTTTTATAAAGATTTAACGGTTGATTAACGATACCTTTATCAAGGCATAAAATTAGTTAACGGTTACCGGCTTACATCAATAATAATGGTTAGCCACTGACAATAAGCTACATGTGTATGAAAAAAACATTTATCACCATTAAAGATATTGCTCAGGCACTCAAGATTGCGCCATCGACAGTTTCCAGAGCACTGAAAGATCATCCGGACATTAGTCAGGAAACGAAAGACAAAGTGGTAGACTATGCGGGAAAGATGGGCTATCAGCCAAACTCCATTGCCCTCAGCCTGAAAAGTCGCACCAGTCACATTATAGGATTGGTGATTCCGGAAATTGTGCATCATTTTTTCTCGTCGGTAATTAGCGGAATCGATGAAGTGGCAAGTGAAGCCGGGTACAACCTGCTTATAAGCCAATCGAACGAATCGCAAGTGCGGGAAACACATAACATACATACGCTTATGGGTAGCCGTGTAGATGGGTTGCTCATTTCGCGCACCAAAGAGACAACGGATTTTGAGCACTTTAAGCAAATTGAAAAAGCCGGAGTACCAATGGTGTTTTTCGACCGCACGTGCAAAGAAGTAGAAGCCGACAATGTAATTATTGACGATAAACGTGCTGCTTTTGATGCAACCGAATACCTTATTAATACAGGGTGCAAAACCATCGTTCACTTAAAAGGCCCTGAAAACCTGACAATCAGCCATCAACGACTAACAGGCTACAGACAGGCTCTGGAACAGCACAACATTCCATACAACGAAGAACTTGTGTTTGAAGCAGACGATTTCGAGAAAGGAAAGAAAATTACAGACCAACTCATAATCGAAAAAAAAATACCCCAGGCTATTTTTGCTGTAAACGACCTCACCGCGCTGGGAGCCATTGCCGCACTAAAAGAGGCAGGAATTCGAATTCCCGAACAGGTTTCGGTGTGTGGGTTTACCAACGGGGCAATCTCCCGCCTTTCTGATCCGCCCATGACGACCATAGAGCAAAATGGATTTTTAATGGGTAAAAAAGCTGCAAAAATGCTCCTTGAACGGATAGAATCGGAAGAATCACTACCTCCACGCACAGAAATAATCCCCACAAAACTCATTGTTCGGAAATCGACTTATTGAAATTTTCACTATTCGCAAACTGAAAAAGGGTTTTTACAAAAAAAATCCCTAAATTGGTCGCACCTTAAAAACTGACTTTCGTCGAACTTTCTTTCGTAACGCCCCGTTCGGGGCGCGTTTTCGCATTTAATAATCCTCCTCACCATGAGTTTTATTGAATTGCCGGCAGTAGTATTCATTGTAGCGCAGGATAAAAAATTATTGTTTTCAACTTTGTATGCGATATTAAAAAGTGCTAAAAACAAAAAATTGAAGTATAGTAATTAAAAAAATACACAGATGAACCAAAAACCTAAATTAACATTTTGGCAAATATGGAATATGAGCTTTGGTTTTTTAGGCATCCAGTTTGGATTTGCCCTTCAAAATGCCAATGTAAGCCGTATTTTTGAAACATTGGGCGCCGAAATCGATAATATACCCATATTATGGATTGCAGCACCAGTTACCGGACTCATTGTGCAGCCCATTATCGGTCATTGGAGCGATAAAACCTGGTGTAAACTGGGGCGCCGGAGACCCTTTTTTCTTGTTGGAGCCATTTTAGCCTCCATTGCTTTGCTCATAATGCCCAACTCTCCCACTCTTTGGGTAGCAGCGGGCATGCTATGGATTATGGATGCATCGATTAATATCTCGATGGAGCCGTTCAGAGCATTCGTGGGCGATGTATTACCATCGGAACAGCGAACAAAGGGTTTTGCCATGCAAAGCTTTTTTATCGGAACCGGAGCCGTGGTAGCCTCACTGTTGCCCTATATAATGACCAATATGTTCAATATTTCGAACACAGCAGCAGAAGGGCAAATCCCCGACTCGGTTAAATTCTCATTTTATATTGGGGGTGCAATATTTTTTGTTGCAGTGCTATGGACGGTAATTCGCTCCAAAGAATACTCGCCCGAAGAGCTAAAACAATTCGACGACCACGAGGAAGATGTGCACGAAACCGACCATTCCGATACATTGATAGCCGTAAGAAAATCAATGAAAATCGGTATCATCAGCTCCATTTTGGGAGTTGCACTTACAGTGCTATTCTACTTTATTCATGTGGAAAGCGAGGTATTCATTCTTTCGTTTGGATTAACCTTCTTTGGTGGCTTGGAAATTATTTCTGCCATTTTGCAGTATTTAAAAGTGAGAAACGGTTTCACATCCGTTTTTAATGATTTAAACACCATGCCCCTCACCATGAAACAACTTGCCATTGTGCAATTTTTCTCGTGGTTTGCGCTATTTGCCATGTGGATATACACAACCAATGGCGTAACGGCAGACAAATACGACATGAAAGTCGACAATATAATGGTATCATTTTTAATAGACAAAACAGACTTGGCCATTTCGACCAACCACCCCGATGCCGAACGGTATAAACCCATTAAAGAGGAGCTTATTCAATACGAAGAAAAGCTAA